>NZ_JAMXIO010000041.1:0-29234 GCF_059651515.1 Oerskovia sp. 140933 | reverse complement strand
CCCCCCCCCCCCCCCCCCCCGCTCGGGACCCAGAGGCGGGTCAGACCACGGCGTCGCGCAGCCTGCGCGACGGGTCGGTCGCTGCCTCGACGTCGACGTGCAGCGCCACGTCGCGGTTCATGAGCTTGCGCACCGGACCCACCTCGCGCGGGGCGTCGACCACGAGGATCGCGCGGACGGTCGCGAGGCGGTGCCCCTCGGCGTTGGTGCGGTGCGCACCTGCGACGGTCTCGAGGTACAGCGCGACCCAGCCCTCGTGGCCCGACGCCCCGCCGCTCGGGTCCCCGCGGTAGACCACCTCGTGGAACGGCGAGGGCGTGCCGAACAGCGCGATGTCGTGCCCGAGCTGCTGGGAGAAGACGTACGGGGCGTGCTGGGGGACGGGCGCGAGCCCGAGCAGCTCGCGCACGTGCTGCGGCTCGGCGGGCATCTCGTCGACGCCGAGCAGGGCGCGGACCGTCACGTCCGGGTCGTGCAGCGCGGCGGACCAGTGCCCGCCGGGCACGGGGCCGAACACCGCGCTGTCGCGCGTCGCGCAGTCGCCCACGGCGTAGAGGCGGCGCAGCGACTTGAGGGGCAGGTGCCCCGAGGTGCCCGACGGCGCCGCGACCGTCGGGGGCGCCACCCGCCCCGCGCTGTTCACGCGGATCGAGCCGCGCGGGTCGAGGGGGAGCGTGCCCTTGAGCCACGCGGTCGCGGGTCGAGCGCCGACCGCGGCCAGGACCAGGTCCCCCTCGACCGAGCGGCCGTCCGCGAGCCGCACGCTCGTGGGACCCACCTCGGTGACCTGCGCGCCCGTGAGGAGCCGTGCCCCGGCCTCGGCGTACCAGCGCACCAGGTGACCCCCGACCTCCGCGCCGAGCTGCCGCTCGAGCGGGGTCTGCGCGGCCTCGAGCACGGTGACCTCGCACCCGGCCTTCGACGCCACGCCCGCGAGCTCGGCGCCGATCCAGCCCGCACCGATCGAGACCAGTCGCGTGCCGGGGACGAGTCGTTCACGCAGGCGGGCGGCGTCGTCGGCGGTGTGCAGGGTGAGCGCGGCCTCCCACCCGGCGGGACGGACCGGTTCCGCACCGAGCGCGAGCACCGCGACGTCCGCGGTGACGCGTCGACCCGAGCGGGTCGTGATCGTGACGGCGTCCGTGCCGGGGTCGAGGTCCACCGCCGGGTCGTCGAGCAGCGCCTCGTCCGCGAGGGCGACGACGTCGACCCCCATCTCCTCGACCAGCCAGGCGGGTCCCTGCCGCGTGAAGAGCTCCTTGGACAGCGGAGGGCGGTCGTAGGGCCCGACGCCCTCGGCGCCGAGGATCGTCACCCGGCCCGAGAACCCGTGGGAGCGCAGCGCGGCGACGGTCTGGGCGCCGGCGAGGCCCGCGCCCACGACGACGACCGACCCGGTCGCGGGGCGCCGGGAGTGCGGCAGGACGGCGGGGGTGGCTGATGAGGGCACGTTCCCTACGGTAGTCGGCGGTAGGCTCGGACCTGTGAACTGGTGGGAAGCGTGAGCGACGTCACCGCGCCCGGGCGCGGTCCGCACAACGGCACCCCGACGCAGCATCGACCGGCCGCCGCGCCTGCGTGGCACCGTCTGGACGGCACGTCGGGGACGATCGACCCTGCCGCGGCCCCGGTCGAGCCCGTGGCGACGGTCGCCCCGCCGGCGGGGGTCCCGCAGGTCGCGGGGGGCGACGGCGGTCGGGAGGCTCTCGACCAGCCGACCACGGTCGTCCTGCCCGCTCCGCAGAGCAACCTGGCCATGTGGCTCGTGTTCGCCGGGGTGCTGCTCGCCGTGGCGGTGACCCTGCTCGTCAGCGCGCGGGTCGGTGTGCTGGTGCTCGTCGGGATCCTGGTCGTCGGGGCGGGGGTTCGTGCGCTGCTGCCGGGGCCCGGACCCGTGGGGCTCACGATCCGCACCCGGTGGACCGACGTGATCATGTACCTCGCGCTCGCGGGTGCCATGGGCACCCTCGCGATCATCGCGCCCAACATCTGACGGCTCGCCCCCCGGCGAGCGGCGCCCCCCGAGACGCAGGGTGTCCCGAGACGCACCGAGGCCCGGCCCGCAGGAGCGGACCGGGCCTCGTCGTGCGTGTGCCGACCTGTCAGGCCTTGGGAGCAGGCCCGTCCGGGGTCGTTCCGTCGGTGGTCGTGCTCTCGCGGGTGTCGACCTCGGACACCTCGGTGACCTCGACGGTCTCCGTCTCCTCGACGGTCGAGCCGCCGGGGACGTCCGTCGCGGGCGACGTGGCCTGCTCGGCCACGCTCGCGGCGGTCGCGGAGCCCGCAGGTGCCTCGGTGGCGGAACCGGCGACGACGGCCGTCTCGTCGATCACGAAGACCTCGTCCTCGGCCAGGAGGTCGTCCTGGACGGGCGCGAACGCGAACGCGCGGTAGAAGAGACCCGCGATCGCCGCACCGGCGAGGGGGGCGACGACGAACAGCCAGAGCTGGCCCCAGGTCCAGCCGCCCGCGAAGACGGCCGCGGCGAACGAGCGCGCCGGGTTGAGGCCGGCGTTGGTGAAGGGCGTGACGACCAGGATGAGCACGGCGTAGGTCAGGCCGATCGCGACCGGCGCGACCCGCGAGCTCGTGCGCTTGTCGGTGACGCCGAGGACCACGCCGACCAGGATGGCCGCTGCGACGATCTCGATGATGAGCGCGGACCACAGGCTGAACGCGAAGGCGCCGTTCGTGGCGACCGCGAGGGGCGAGTGCGTGTCGAAGCCGTTGGCCGTCGAGGACAAGAAGGCCTGCTGCGTCGCGTCCGCGATCAGGCCGCTCTGCTGGAGCACCGCCAGTGCGGAGGACGGGATCGTCGCGAAGAGCACGGCCGAGGCGACGACGCCGCCGACGAGCTGCGCCAGCCAGTAGGGCAGCACGTCGCCCCACGCGGTCCGACCGCCGATGGCCGCGCCGAGCGTCACGGCCGGGTTGAAGTGGCCCCCGGAGACGTGACCGACGGCCGCGATGCCGCCGAGCAGGGCGATGCCACCGGCGAGCGCCACGCCGAGCGTGCCGGCGCCGAGGCCGCCGACGCTGTAGAGCGTGACGCCGAGGATGGCGAGCACGAGGAAGAACGAGCCGAAGGCTTCGGCGCCGAGCCGGGCGAGCAGGCTGGGCCCGACGACGACGGTCGTCTCCTCGTCGACGACTACGTCTGGTGCTGAAGTGTCCTGGGACATGATGTTCCTGTCTCGTGTCTGGTGGGGTCCGGGAACCGGACGTTCGGTACGAACATGCGAGCTCGGTGCAGAACCGGCATCTCGGTGGCATCCTGCCACCGATGTCTGGGAGTTCGCTGATCGGTTCGCCACCAGTCTTGCGCTCCTGGATGGACCGCGCCAGAGGGCGCGCGTCCGTGCTCGGGGCGAGCGGCGCCGTCGGGCCTGCGGTGTGCGCGGTGCGACCGGACGGAAAGTATCTTGATGTCGAGAAGTCGAGTACCCTGGGCGGCGGTCAGCATCATCGGTTCGCGCGCGCAGTCCCGGCACCCGCCGGCAGCCGGCGGGCGGCCGCAGGTTCCCCTCGCAGAGTTGGAGTTACCCCCGCATGGGCAAGATCAAGGTCGTCAACCCGGTCGTCGAGCTCGACGGTGACGAGATGACGCGCATCATCTGGCAGTTCATCAAGGACCGCCTCATCCACCCCTACCTCGACATCGACCTCAAGTACTACGACCTGTCGATCGAGAACCGCGACGCCACCGACGACCAGGTGACGATCGACGCCGCGAACGCGATCAAGCAGTACAACGTGGGCGTCAAGTGCGCGACCATCACCCCCGACGAGGCACGCGTCGAGGAGTTCGGCCTGAAGAAGATGTGGGTCTCCCCGAACGGGACCATCCGCAACATCCTCGGTGGCGTCGTCTTCCGCGAGCCCATCATCATCTCGAACATCCCGCGCCTGGTCCCGGGCTGGAACAAGCCGATCATCATCGGCCGTCACGCGCACGGCGACCAGTACAAGGCGACCAACTTCAAGGTCCCCGGCGCCGGCACCCTGACGCTCACCTACACGCCTGCCGACGGCTCCGAGGAGATCAAGCAGACCGTCGTCACCTACGGCGACGACGGTGGCGTGGCCATGGGCATGTACAACTTCAACGAGTCCATCAAGGACTTCGCGCGCGCCTCGTTCGCGTACGGCCTGCAGCGGAACTACCCGGTGTACCTGTCGACCAAGAACACGATCCTCAAGGCCTACGACGGCCAGTTCAAGGACCTGTTCCAGGAGGTCTTCGACGCGGAGTTCGCCGCGGAGTTCGCCGCGAAGGGCCTCACCTACGAGCACCGCCTCATCGACGACATGGTCGCCTCGGCCATGAAGTGGGAGGGCGGCTACGTCTGGGCCTGCAAGAACTACGACGGCGACGTCCAGTCCGACACCGTCGCGCAGGGCTTCGGCTCGCTCGGCCTCATGACGTCGGTCCTCATGACCCCGGACGGCAAGACCGTCGAGGCCGAGGCCGCGCACGGCACCGTGACGCGTCACTACCGCCAGCACCAGCAGGGCAAGCCGACGTCGACCAACCCGATCGCCTCGATCTTCGCCTGGACCCGTGGCCTCATGCACCGTGGCAAGATCGACGGCACCCCCGAGGTCACGGCGTTCGCCGAGACGCTCGAGGACGTCGTCATCAAGACGGTCGAGTCCGGCAAGATGACCAAGGACCTCGCGCTCCTGGTCGGCCCGGACCAGGAGTGGCTCACGACCGAGGACTTCCTCGCGGCCCTCGACGAGAACCTGGCCGCCCGCCTGGCCGCCTGACCCTCGTCCCCGCACGCCCGACGGCGCCGCTCGCCTCCTGGAGGTGGGCGGCGCCGTCGGCGTCGGTGGGCCTGCCGACGGCACGGGGACCGGCGTCGGAACACCCTGCGAACGGCCTGCTCAGGTGTGACGGACGCCGCGGGAACGGGCACGCCGCCACACCTTCGGAGTGTGACGCCGTTGTGACAGAGTGTGGGCATGACAACTCCCGTGAACGTGACCGTGACCGGAGCCGCCGGTCAGATCGGTTACGCCCTGCTGTTCCGCATCGCCGCAGGTCAGCTCCTCGGACCCGACGTCCCCGTCCGTCTGCGCCTCCTCGAGATCCCCCAGGGGGTGAAGGCCGCAGAAGGCACCGCGATGGAGCTCGACGACTGCGCCTTCCCGCTGCTGGCGGGGATCGACATCTTCGACGACCCGCGAGCCGGTTTCGAGGGGGCCAACGTCGGCCTGCTCGTGGGCGCCCGCCCGCGCGGCCCCGGCATGGAGCGCGGTGACCTGCTCGAGGCCAACGGCGGCATCTTCAAGCCGCAGGGCGAGGCGATCAACGCCGGCGCGGCGGACGACGTCCGCGTCCTGGTCGTCGGCAACCCCGCGAACACCAACGCCCTCATCGCGGCGTCGAACGCACCCGACGTGCCCAAGGACCGCTTCACGGCCATGACGCGCCTCGACCACAACCGGGCGCTCACGCAGGTCGCCAAGCGTGCGGGCGTGCCGGTGTCCGAGGTGCGCAAGGTCAGCATCTGGGGCAACCACTCGGCCACGCAGTACCCGGACATCTTCCACGCCGACGTCGCCGGTCGCCCCGGCGCCGAGCTCGCCGCGGACTCCGCCTGGCTCACGGGCGAGTTCATCCCGACCGTCGCCAAGCGCGGTGCCGCGATCATCGAGGCGCGCGGCGCCTCCTCGGCCGCATCGGCCGCGAACGCCGCGATCGACCACGTGTTCGACTGGGTCAACGGCACGCCCGAGGGCGACTGGACGAGCGCGGGCATCGTGTCCGACGGCTCGTACGGCGTCCCCGAGGGGCTCATGGCCTCGTTCCCCGTGGTCTCGCGCGGCGGCCGGTGGGAGATCGTCCAGGGCCTCGAGATCTCGGACTTCTCGCGCGAGCGCATCGACGCCTCGGTCGCCGAGCTGATCGAGGAGCGCGACGCGGTGCGGAGCCTCGGCCTGATCTGACCCGCTCCCAGGTGCCGAACCCGAGGTCGGTCGGGCAGCCCGTCGTGGTTGCCTGACCAACCTCGGGTTCGGCACCGGGCTCGGGGTGCTCGGGGTGCTCGGGCGGCGGAAAATACCTGCGTGCGCGTCGGACCCTCGCCGTACGATCGGCGGGCCATGAGCGACGCACCCACCGGCACCCCGACCGGCCCAGACCCTGCCCCCGCCTCCCCGCCCGCGACCCCCTCGGACCCGTCCCGCCGCCTGGACTGGCGACGGCTGCGCGGCCCGCAGGCGGTCGTCGCGCTGCTCGCGCTCAGCGTGGGAGCGGTCGGTGCCGCGTTCGGCACCGTCGTCGCGGGGTGGCTCGCGCAGGACCCGACGACCGCGACGCTCCAGCTCCTCGCCGCGTGCGTGGTGGGCGCGGCGCTGCTCGACACGGTCGGGCAGGTGATCTGGGCGGGCGTCGTCGACCGTGCGGAGGGCCGCCTGCGCGGCGACCTGCTCTCCGCGGCCCTGCACCAGCCGCTCGCCACGCTCACCGAGCAGGCCGTGGGCGAGGTGCTCGACCGGGTCGACGACGACACCCACGCGGTCGGCACGCTCGTGCGGCGCCAGGCCTGGGGCGCAGGTCGCACGCTCGTCGGCGTGGTCCCCATGTGGGTCGTGGCCGGGCTCACGTGGTGGCCCGCGTGGATCCTCTTCCCCGTGCTCGGTGCGGTCGCCGCCGTGATCGTGCGCCCCATGCTCGGGGAGATCGCGCGCCGCAAGGTCGTCGAGGAAGCGGCCTGGACGGACCACGCGGCCTCGTTCGAGGAGGCCGTGGCCGCACGCGACGACCTGCGCACGAGCCTGGGCCAGTCGTTCGCGGTGCGGCGCCTCGCCGAGAGGTCGGCGCAGGTCCACCGGCGCTTTGAGGCCGTGCTGTCGGTCGAGTCGCACATGCTCCGGCGGGCCGGGCTCGTGCTCGCGTCGCTGCTCGCGGGCGTCGCCGTCGCAGGAGCCGCCCTCGCGGCTGACGGCCAGCTGGGCATCGACCGCCTGGTCACCCTCTTCCTGGTCACGTCGATGTTCGTCGGACAGACGGACAACCTGGTCCACCACCTCCCGGACATCCAGGAGGGCATCGGGGCGCTCACGCGCATCCGGCAGATGCTCTCGGTCGCCCCCGAGCCCGTGGGCGGGCGGGAGGTTCCCGCCGGGCCGGTCGGCATCGAGCTCCGGGACGTCCACTTCGCCTACGCCGAGGGCACGTTCGCCCTGGACGGCGTGAGCCTCCACGTGCCCGCGGGGGCGACCGTCGCGCTCGTCGGGCGCACGGGCTCGGGCAAGTCGACCCTCGCGTCGCTGTTGTCACGGGCGGTCGAGCCGCCGCGCGGCACGGTGCTCGTCGGCGGGGTGGACGTCCGTGACCTCGACCTGCAGGCGCTGCGTGCTGCCGTCGGGGTCGTGACCCAGCGGACCGAGATCCTCGCGGGCACGCTCGCGGAGAACGTCGCGCTCTTCGCCGACGTGCCCCGGGCCGCGATCGAGGACGCGGTGCGCGAGCTGCGCCTCGACGAGTGGGTGGCCGCCCTGCCGGACGGGCTCGACACGGTGCTCGGCCCCGGCGGGACGTCGCTCTCGGCGGGGGAGGAGCAGCTCGTCGCGTTCGCGCGCCTGCTGGTGCGCGACGTGCAGGTCGTCGTCCTCGACGAGGCCACGGCACGCATGGACCCGCTGACCGAGGCCCGGGTCGTGGCGGCCTCCGACCGGCTGCTCGCGGGGCGCACGGGAGTGCTCGTCGCGCACCGGCTCACGACGATCGAACGGGCCGGTCTGCTCGCGGTGCTCGACCGGGGGCGCGTCGTCCAGCAAGGCGACCGGGCTGCGCTCGCCCGCGTCGCCGGGCCCTACCGCGACCTGCTCGAGGCGAGCGTCGCGCAGGGAGGCCGCGCACCCTCCGCACCGGTGGACCGCGCCGCCGGCGAGGCGCGTCTCGGCGCGGCCGGCTCCGTCGCCGAGGCCGGCGCGGTGAGCGACGGGACCGCCTCGGTCCTCGTGACGGCGGTCGCGGCCGACGGGACGCGCCCTGCGGTGGCCCCGGACCCCGCGGACGAGGCCGTCGGCGGGCGCCGGCGGCTCGGCGCCCCGCCCGCCCTCGCCGACCCCGGGGACGGACCGAGCCTCGCGCGCGGCGTCCTGCACGCGCTGTTCGTGCGTCCGGCGTGGGGCGTCGCGGGGGCCGTGCTGTTCCTCGTGACGAGCCTGGTCTCGGCCCAGGGCGCGGTCACCGGCTTCCTCTGGGGGCACGCCGTCCAGGGGCTCGACGAGGGCTTCCCCGCGGGGCTGCTCGTGCCCTTCGCGGTGCTCCTCGTGGTCGCGCCGCTGTGCCTCGCGCGCGCCCTGTACGTCTACCCGCGCTGGTGGGTCGAGGTCCTGCTGCGCGTGCGCATGGCGGTCATGGCGGGCCAGACGCGCCAGCACCGGCTCACGTCCACGCCGCCGGGCGAGGTCGTGGCACGCGCCATGGACGCCGACCGCTTCGTGCGGTACGCCGACCGCTGGGTGGACCTGGTCAACGGGCTCGCCATCGCGGGTGTCACGGCCCTGCTCAGCAGGTCGTGGCTGGCCGGGGCCGTGCTCCTCGCGGTCATGGTCGTGTCGGCCGCCGCGTCGGCGCTCGGCCGACCCATCGCCGGCCGGTCGGCGACGAGGTCGTCGGCGGCCCGGGCCCGGTTCGGGCGCGCGCTCGTCTCGGCCCTCGACTCGGCGCGCTCGGTCAAGCTCGCTGCCCGGACGCCGCAGGTGCACGCGCACCTGCACACGGTCGACGCGGGCCGCGTGCGCGCGGCGATCTTCGAGCACCGCGTGCAGGCCGCGCTCGACGGCGTGCCGCTCGTCATGATCCAGCTCGGCGTCGTCGCGGCCTGGGCAGGTCTGCTGACGGGCACGTGGGACCTCGCGACCGCGCTCCTGGTCGCGAACGCCGTGAACGGGTTCGGCTGGTTCGGCGTGGTCGCCGGGGCCGTCGTGACCGAGGCGCCGGGGACCCGCTCGTGGCAGCGGGCGACGAGCCGGCTCGCGGCCGGGACCGACCTCATGGACCTTCCTCCGGGCGTCGACCTGCTCACGGGCGAGGCGCCCACGCCTGCCCCGGGGCAGCGCCAGGAGCTCGAGCTCCTGGAGCTCGCGGGCGTGAGCGCGTTGCACGACGACGGCACGATCGGTGTCCAGGGGGTCGACCTGACGGTCGAGCGCGGCGAGCTCGTGCTGCTCCTCGGGCAGGTGGGGGCGGGCAAGTCGAGCCTGCTCGCGGCGCTCGCGGGGCTGATGGAGCACACGGGTCACATCCGGTGGAACGGGACGGACGTCGAGGACGCCCAGACCTTCCTGCGTCCGGGCCAGGTCGCGCACGTCGCACAGGTCCCGCGGGTGCTCTCGGGGACCTTCGCCGACAACGTGCGGCTGGGGCACGAGCGCGAGGTCCGGGGGCCGGTCGCGGCTGCGCGCATGGAACGCGACGTGGTCGAGGCCGGGGGCCACGAGGCGCTCGTGGGCCACCGTGGTGTCCGGCTCTCGGGCGGCCAGGTGCAGCGGCTCGCGCTCGCTCGGGCGCTCGCGACCGACGCGGAGCTGCTCCTGGCGGACGACGTGTCGAGCGCTCTCGACGCCGCGACGGAGATCGAGCTGTGGTCGTCGTTGCGCGAGCGGGGGACCACGGTGATCGGCTCGACCTCGAAGCGTGCGGCGCTCGCCCGGGCGGACAGGGTCGTGGTGCTGCACGAGGGGGCGATCGCCGAGGTCGGCCCGTGGGTCGACCTGGCTCAGCGCTGGGGGCACCTCGCGGGCTGAGCGGCCGCGCCGCTGCGCTGTGTCGAACCCGAGGTTGGTCAGGCAACTCACGTGTGTTGCCTGACCAACCTCGGGTTCGTCGTCTCCGGGCGCCAAAACTCTTGCTGCAACTTTCAGCAAGCGCTACAGTCTGGGTCAGCCGGCGGCGGGGAGCGCCCGGCTCGGGAGACCACGTGGAGCGCGGAGGCTCGGTCACCCGGCGGTGCGTTCGCACGTCCGACTCCCCGGTGACAAGGGAGTCCTCATGCCATCACCTGCCCCGCGGCGGTCGTCCAGACCGCGTCGCACCACAGCCTCCCTGGCAGCGATATCGGTCGCGCTGACCGGGCTGACCGGATTCACGGCCGTCGCGAACGCGGCGCCCGGCCCCGCGACCGTCCGGGCCGCGGACGACGCACGGACGTTCGCGCTCGTCGGCAGCCTGCAGGACGAGGCCGGTTGCGCGGCGGACTGGGACCCTGCCTGCGCCGCGACCGAGCTCGCGCCGACCGGCACGGACGGCCTCTACGCGGCCGACCTCACGGTGCCCGCCGGCACCTACGAGTACAAGGTCGCCGTGAACGACTCGTGGGACGAGGCCTACGGTCTGAACGGCGGCGCGGACAACATCCCGCTCGTCGTCGGGGGTCCCACGACCCTGCGCTTCACGTTCGACGACGTCGCCAAGCGCGTCTCGCTCGCGCCCGTCGCGCTCGGGGGAGCCTACGACGAGGCGACCGACGCGGGGATCGTGACCGCTCCCGTGCGCCAGCCGGGCTCGGACGAGCAGTTCTACTTCGTCATGACCGACCGCTTCGCGGACGGCGACCCGACCAACAACGAGGCAGGCATCGCGGGCGGCGCGCTGCACTCGGGGTACGACCCCACGAACAAGGGCTTCTACCAGGGTGGTGACATCCAGGGCCTGCGCGACCAGCTCGACTACATCGACGGGCTCGGGACCACCGCGATCTGGCTGACGCCGTCGTTCAAGAACAACCCCGTGCAGGGCGAGGGCGAGAACGCCTCGGCGGGCTACCACGGCTACTGGGTCACGGACTTCACGCAGATCGACCCGCACCTGGGGACGAACGCCGAGCTCGAGGCCCTGATCGACGAGGCGCACGCCAAGGGCATCAAGGTCTACTTCGACATCATCACCAACCACACTGCCGACCTGATCGACAACGAGCAGAAGCAGTACTCGTACGTCGACCAGGCGACCGCGCCGTACAAGGACGCCGACGGCAACGCGTTCGACCCGGCCGACCACGCGGGCAAGGACACGTTCCCCGCGACGGACGCCGCGACGTCGTTCCCCTACACGCCCGTGGTGGCCGAGGACGCGAAGGACGCCAAGGTCCCCGCGTGGCTCAACGACACGACGCTCTACCACAACCGTGGCAACTCGACGTGGTCCGGTGAGTCCGTGACCTACGGCGACTTCGACGGCCTGGACGACCTCATGACCGAGAACCCGCGTGTCGTCGACGGGTTCGTCGACGTCTACCAGGGCTGGGTCGACCTCGGCATCGACGGCTTCCGCATCGACACGGTCAAGCACGTCAACTTCGAGTTCTGGGAGACCTGGACCACCGAGGTCCTCGACTACGCCCACTCGAAGGGCAAGGACGACTTCTTCATGTTCGGCGAGATCTACGACGCCGACGCCGCCAAGCTCTCGCCCTACGTGCGCAGGACGGACATGAACTCGGTTCTCGACTTCGCGTTCCAGTCCTCGGCCGCGAGCTTCGCGAGCGGCAACAGCGCCAAGGGCCTGTCCCAGCTCTTCGCGAGCGACGACATGTACACGACGCCCGACTCGTCGGCGTCGGCGCTGCCCACGTTCCTCGGCAACCACGACATGGGCCGCATCGGGTACCTGCTGCAGACCACGGGCGACGCGCAGCGTCGTGACGAGCTCGCGCACGACCTCATGTACCTCACGCGCGGCCAGCCGGTCGTCTACTACGGCGACGAGCAGGGCTTCGCGGGTGCGGGCGACGGCAAGGACAAGAACGCGCGGCAGTCGCTGTTCGCGACCCAGGTCGCCGAGTACGCGGACCAGAAGCTGATCACGGGCGAGACCGCCGGCAGCCAGGACCGCTACGACACCACGTCGCCGCTCTACACCCACATCGCCGAGCTCTCCGCGCTGCGCTCCGAGAACCCGGCCCTCGCGACGGGCGCCCAGATCGAGCGCTACACCGACTCGGGCGCGGGCGTCTACGCGTTCTCGCGCGTGGACCGCACCGAGAAGGTCGAGCACCTCGTGGGGCTCAACAACTCGACCGCGGCCAAGACGGTCGACTTCACCACGCTCACGCCCGGCGCGACGTACACGCCGCTCCACGGTGACGCAGACGCGGTCACGGCCGGTGCCGACGGCACGGTCTCGCTCACGGTCCCGGCCCTGGGCTCGGTCGTCCTGAAGGCCGACCGTACCGTGGGCGTCGAGTCCACGGGGGACGTCTCGGTGGCCGTACCGGCCGCGGGGGCGGGCCTCACCGGGGTCGCCCCGGTCGCCGCGGACGTCGACGACGCCGCGTGGTCCGAGACCAGCTTCGCGTGGCGCGTCGTCGGGTCGGACGAGTGGCAGGGGCTCGGCACGGCCGAGGACACCTCGCCGCGCGTCTTCCACGACGTGAGCGGTCTGGCCAAGGGCACGCTCGTCGAGTACCGCGCCGTGACGGTCGACGCCGACGGCGACCGCGCCGCGGCCTCGACGTTCGCCAGCGTGGGGAACTCGGTCAGCGGCGACGAGGAGGTCGAGCCCCCGACGGACATCGACCTCGTGACCGTCCCCGGCAGCCACAACTCCGAGATGGGGTGCGCGGGCGACTGGGCCCCCGGCTGCGAGGCCGCGAAGCTCACCAAGCGTGCCGACGGCGTCTACGCCGGCACGTTCGACATCGCGGCAGGGACCTACGAGTACAAGGTCGCGATCAACGGCTCGTGGGACCTCAACTACGGCGTGGGCGGCGCGAAGGACGGCTCCAACGCGACGTACACGACCGCGGGCGGTCCGGTGACGTTCTACTGGGACCCCGTCTCGCACGACTTCTCGAGCACGGCGCAGGGCCCGATCGTCACGGTCGCGGGCTCGTTCCAGGACCAGCTCGGCTGCGCGGCCGCGTGGTCCCCGGACTGCCTCGGTTCGTGGTTGCGCGACCCGGACGGTGACGGCGTCTACACGTTCACGACGTCGGCGCTCGCCACGGGCGCGTACGAGGGCAAGGTCACGCACGGCATGAGCTGGGCCGAGAACTACGGGGTCGGCGGCGTCAAGGACGGGCAGAACTACTCGTTCAGCGCGTCCGACGGCAAGTCGGTCACGTTCTCCTACGTCCTGGCGACGCACGTCCTCACGATCGAGGTCGCGGACCCGCCGCTGCCCGGGACCGGTCAGCAGGCCGCGCACTGGGTCACGAAGGACCTGGTCGCCTGGCCGCGCGAGCTGCTCGCGGGCGCCGACCCGGCGACGCAGGGCTGGACGCTGCACACCGCTCCGACGGGCGGCCTGAGCGTCGCCGACGGTGCGGTGGTCATCCCGGAGGGGGCGTCGACCCTGGGGCTGACCTACGACCCGGCCGGCCTGCCCGACGACGTCACGTCCGCCTTCCCGGCCCTCGCCGACGCGGTGGCTCTGCGGGTCACCGGTGCCGACGGCAAGCCGGTCTCGGTGGACGCGGCGACCGCCGCGCTCACGGGCCAGCTCCTCGTCGTCCAGCGCGGCGGCCCCGAGGCCGACGCGCCGCTCACCGCGGCCACCGGTGTCCAGGTCCCCGGCGTCCTGGACGACCTGTTCGCGGAGGGCGCGGCGGACCGCACGCTCGGTACGAGCATCCACAAGAACGGCAAGTGGGCCTCGTTCGCGCTGTGGGCTCCCACGGCCAAGAAGGTCACGCTCCTCGCGTGGCCCGCGAAGGGCGACGCGGCCGGCCTGAAGACCGAGGACGCACACCGGTACCCTGCCGAGCGTCAGTCCGACGGTACGTGGACGGTCGACGGCAAGGAGGCCGACAAGAAGTTCGGCTGGGTCGGGGCCAGGTACCTCTACGAGGTCGAGGTCTTCGTGCCGTCCACGGGCAAGGTCGAGACGAACGTCGTGACCGACCCGTACTCGCTCGGCCTCACGCTCAACTCGACGCACTCGGTCGTCGTCGACCTCGACGCGAAGGGCACGCAGCCCAAGGTGTGGAAGGAGACCGAGGCCCCCGTCGTCGAGCGGGCCGTCGACCAGACGATCTACGAGCTGCACGTGCGGGACTTCTCGATCGCGGACACCACGGTGCCGGCCGCCAAGCGCGGCACGTACCTCGCGTTCGGGGAGAAGAAGTCGGCCGGCATGAAGCACCTCGCGGAGCTCGCCGACGCGGGCCTGACGACGGTGCACCTGCTGCCGACGTTCGACATCGCGACGATCGAAGAGGACCGGGCAGAGCAGTCGGTCACCCCCGACCTGAGCGGCTTCGCGCCCGACGGTACCGAGCAGCAGGCGGCCGTGTCCGCGATCCAGGGCACGGACGGCTTCAACTGGGGCTACGACCCGCTGCACTTCTCGACGCCCGAGGGGTCGTACGCCGTCGACGCCGAGGGGTCCGCGCGCGTCGCGGAGTTCCGCACCATGGTCGGGTCGCTGCACCAGACCGGTCTGCAGGTCGTGCTCGACCAGGTGTTCAACCACACGGCGGCCAGCGGCCAGGACCCCAAGAGCGTCCTGGACAAGGTCGTGCCCGGCTACTACCACCGTCAGAACACGACGACCGGTGCGGTCGAGACCAGCACCTGCTGCCAGAACCTCGCGACCGAGCACGCCATGACCGGCAAGCTCATGGTCGACTCGGTCGTCACGTGGGCCCGCGACTACAAGGTCGACGGCTTCCGCTTCGACCTCATGGGGCACCACACGAAGCAGAACATGCTCGACGTCCGTGCGGCGCTCGACGAGCTCACGCTGAAGAAGGACGGTGTGGACGGCAAGGCCGTCTACCTGTACGGCGAGGGGTGGAACTTCGGGGAGGTCGCCGACAACGCGCTGTTCGAGCAGGCCACGCAGGGCCAGCTCGGCGGCACGGGCATCGGCACGTTCTCCGACCGCCTGCGCGACGCGGTCCACGGCGGGTCTCCCGTCGACGGGGCCTCGACGTTCACGCAGGGCTTCGGCACGGGGCTCGCGACCGACCCGAACGGGCAGCCCGCCCGGGCGGGGGAGCCGGGGACCGTGAACGACGGGTCGGCCGACGAGGTCGCGGCGCTGGGCCACGAGACGGACCTGGTCCGTCTGGGGCTCGCGGGCAACCTGCGCAGCTTCACGTTCACGACGTCGACGGGCGAGGCCAAGCGGGGCGACGAGATCGACTACCGGGGTGCGCCCGCGGGGTACGCGGACTCTCCCGAGGAGATCATCAGCTACGTCGACGCGCACGACAACGAGACGCTGTTCGACCTGCTGACCCTCAAGCTGCCGGCGGACACGTCGATGGCCGACCGGGTGCGCATGAACAACGTCTCGCTCGCCACGACGGCCCTGTCCCAGACGCCGTCGCTGTGGCACGCGGGCACCGACCTGCTGCGCTCCAAGTCGCTCGACCGCAACAGCTACGACTCGGGTGACTGGTTCAACGCGATCGACTGGACCGGCACGGACAACGGGTTCGGCAAGGGGCTGCCGCTTGCCGCGGACAACGAGGACAAGTGGCCTCTCATGGCGCCGCTCCTCGCGAACCCGGCGCTCAAGCCGACCGCCCAGGACATCGCGGCGGCCTCGGACAACGCGACGGACCTGCTGAGGCTGCGCTCCTCGACGGACCTGTTCCGCCTGGGCAGCGCGGACCTGATCAACCAGAAGGTCACGTTCCCCGACGCGGGGACCGGTCAGACGCCGGGCGTGATCGTCATGAGCATCGACGACACGATCGGTAAGGACGTGGACAAGAAGCTCGACGGCGCGCTCGTCGTCTTCAACGCCTCGCCCGAGCCGGTCACGCAGACGGTCGCGGGGCTGGCGGGCCGCCAGTACGCGCTCTCGCCCGTCCAGGCCGACGGTCACGACGACGTGGTCAGGGCGACCACGTGGGATGCCGCGACCGGCACGGTGACGGTCCCGGCGCGGTCGGTCGCGGTGCTCGTCGAGCCCAAGGCCTCGAAGGTCGAGCTCACGGCCACGGCGCGCACCCAGTGCCTCGCGGGCCGGGTCTCGGTCACGGTCAGCGCCGTCAACGCCGGGAAGGTGCCCGCGACCGTGACGGTCGAGTCGCCGTTCGGCACCAAGACCTTCACGGGCGTCCTGCCGGGCAAGTCCGCCCAGCAGACGTTCGCGACGCGCCAGGTCGCGGTCCCCGCCGCGACGGCCGGGGTCACGGGCACGGCGACGATCGACGGCAAGGAGGCTCGCACGGTCTACGACGTGTCGTACGACGCGCGCGACTGCTCATGATGTGACCCGAGGGTGCCGAACCCGACCGACCTCGGGTTCGGCACCCTCGTCAGACCGCGTCGAGCCGCGCCCGCACCTCCGCGTCGAGGTCGAGGTCCGCGGCGCCGAGCAGCTCGTCGAGCTGTGCGACCGTGCTGGGCCCGATCACGGGGATCACCGGCACCGGACCGCCGAGCAGCCACGCGAGCGCGACCTGGTTCGGCGTCGCGCCGACCTGCCGCGCGACGTCGTGCAGCACACGCCGACGCTCGAGCGACGTCGGGTGCCCGTAGCCCTCCCACAGCTCCTTGTCGTCGCGCACCATGGCCCCCTGCAGGAGCGGCGAGTAGGCCGTGACCGCGAGCGGCGGGCGCTCGTCGCTCCCCGTCGAGCGTGCGTAGTCGAGCAGCTCGGGCGAGGCCCAGTTGTGCCGGTCGGGGTCGGGGGTCGGGTAGAGGTAGCTGAGCTGCTCCTGGACCAGTCCGTACGGCGCGACCCCTTGGCGCAGGGCCTCCTCGCGGGCCTCGACCACGCGCCACGCCGCGACGTTCGAGATCCCCGAGATGCCGACGACGCCCTCTGCCTGGAGCTTGCCGAACGCGCCGACGGTCTCCGCGAGCGGGGTGTCCAGGTCGTCGACGTGCCCGTAGAGGACGTCGAGCCGGTCGACGCCCAGGTGGCGCAGGCTCTCGTACGCCTCCCGCGCGACGGTCTCGGCCGCCAGGCCCTGGAAGTTGGTCGGGGGAGTGTTGGACAGCGGCAGCGCGGGATCCTTCTTGGCCGCGCCGAGCTTGGTCGCGATGCGGACCTGGCCCCGCGCCCCGCGGCTCGTGAGCCAGCGGCTGATCAGGTCCTCGCTGTCGCGCCCCTGCCCGCCTGCCCAGTAGCTGTAGTTGTTGGCCGTGTCGAGGAACGTCCCTCCGGCCTCGACGTAGCGGTCGAGGATCGCGAACGAGGTCTCCTCGTCCGTCAGGGTGCCCATGTTCATGGTGCCGAGGCACAGCGTGCTGACGTCGAACGACGTCCGGCCGTCGCCGAGGGTGCGGTAGCGCATGGTGGTCTCCTGCGAAGAGTGCGACTGGTTGACGTCCTCCACGCTAGAAGGCGAGCGGCCTGGGTGTACGGTCCATTGACATGGCAGTCGACCGGACCAATTCGCCCCGCCGCGGGACGAGCGCGCCCCGTCCGCCTCGTTGGTCCGTCCCGGACCGCCCCGGCCCGACGACGGCGCTCGCCTGGGAGACGATCCTCGACCTGGGCGAGGGGCCGGGGCCGCTCCATGCCCGGCTCGGGGACGCGGTGCGGGCGGCCGTCCACGCGGGAAGAGTCCCGCCCGGCGCCGCCCTGCCGCCGAGCCGCGTGCTCGCCGAGACCCTGGGGACCTCGCGCTGGGTCGTGACCGAGGCCTACGGCCAGCTCGTCGCCGAGGGGTTCCTCGAGTCCCGGACGGGGTCCGGGACCCGGGTGGCGCCCACGGCCCGGGTCGACGTGCGGACCGGTCACACCCCGCGGGAGGGTGACGGACCGCGCCCCCTCGCCGGTGCCACCGTCGGCCCGGGCGAGCGGACCGAAGCCCCGGTGACGGGTGCGGGGACCTGCGCGACGCCGTCGGGCCGGGGGAGCGGTGCCCGGGCGCCGTACGACCTGGGGCCCGGAGTGCCCGACCTGCGGCACGTGCCGCGCACCGCCTGGGTCCGTGCGCTGCGCGAGGCCCTCGCCGAGGCTCCCGATGCCGACCTCGCCGCCCCCGACCGAGCCGGCCATCCCGCGACGCGGGTGGCGCTCGCGGCCTACCTCGCCCGGGCCCGGCACGTGCGTGCGGGCGCGGGCGACGTCGTCGTGACCCACGGCGCCGACGACGCGATGCGGCGGATCGCCGGCGCGCTGCACCGGGCCGGGCACCGGGCGCTCCTCGTCGAGGACCCGAGCTGGTCGCGCCTGCGCGAGACGTCCGCGGCCGCCGGGCTCACGCCCGTGCCCGTGCCGGTCGACGAGGACGGGATCGACCTCGACGCGCTCCTCGCGGCGTCGCGCCGAACGGGGGCGCGCGCCGTGCTCGTGACGCCCGCCCACCAGTTCCCCACAGGTGCCGCCCTGCCGCCGGGGCGCCGGGAGGCCCTCGTGCGCTGGGCGCGTGACGTCGACGGCGTGGTCGTCGAGGACGACTACGACGCCGAGTTCCGTTACGACCGCCGCCCCGTGGCCGCGATGCAGGGGCTCGCGCCCGACAGGGTCGTGCTGCTGGGGTCGCTCAGCAAGACGATGTCCCCCGCGTTCGGGCTCGGGTGGGCGGTGCTGCCGCCGGGGTGGCGGGACCAGGTCGTCGACCGGGGCGGCGCCGGGCCGTCGACGATCGACCAGCTCGCGCTCACCCGGTTCCTGGTCTCGGGCGCGTACGAGCGGCACCTGCGCGCCGCGCGCGGGCGGTTCCGCCACCGCCGCGAGGCGCTCGTGGCCGCGCTCGGGTCCGCGCTGCCGGGGGCGGGCGTCACGGGGATCGCCGCGGGCATGCACGCCGTGGTCACGCTGCCGCCCGGCGTCGTCGCCGCGGACGTGGTGCGGGAGGCGGCGCTGCGCGAGGTGAACGTCGCGGCGATCGAACGCTACCGGGCGACGGCCGCGCCGACGCGGGAGGACGGGCACGACCGGCTCGTCGTCGGGTACGGCAACCTCGCGGACGCGCGCGTCGAGGAGGCGGTGGCCCGGCTCGCGGCCGCGGTGCGGGCCGCAGGGCGGGGTCGCTAGGCGCCGAGCGCGGCAGCGGCACGCCGGCTCGCGCGGCGGCTGCACCGAGCGTGCAGCCCAGGTCGTCGAACCAGGCTCAGGACAGCACGGGCTGCACTCTCGACGCGCGTCGGCGGGGGCGGGGTCAGCGGAAGACGATCGTGCGGTGCCCGTCGAGCAGCACGCGGTGCTCGGCGTGCCAGCGAACGGCCCGCGCGAGCGTCCGGCGCTCGACGTCCTCACCCAGGGCCACGAGGTCCTCGACCGCCCGCGAGTGGTCGACGCGCTCGACGTCCTGCTCGATGATCGGCCCCTCGTCGAGGTCGCCCGTGACGTAGTGCGAGGTGGCGCCGATGAGCTTGACGCCGCGGTCGTGCGCCTGGGCGTAGGGGCGGGCGCCCTTGAAGCTCGGCAGGAACGAGTGGTGGATGTTGATGACCTGGCCGGAGAGCTCACGGCACAGCTCGTCCGACAGGATCTGCATGTAGCGCGCGAGCACGACGAGCTCGACGTCGAGCTCGGCCACGAGCTCGCGCAGGCGGTCCTCCGCGGCGGCCTTGGTGTCGCGCGTGACCGGCACGTGGTGGAAGGGCTTGCCGTAGAACGCGGCGATGTCCTCGAGGTCGCGGTGGTTGCCCACGACGCCCACGACCTCGATCGGCATACCCTGCGAGCGCTCGCGGTACAGCAGGTCCACGAGGCAGTGCGCGGCCTTGGACACCATGACGAGCGTCCGCACGCGCCGCCCGACGACGTCGAGGTTCCACGTCATGCCGAACGCCTCCACGACGGGGGCCAGGGCGGCCTCGAGCTCCTCGCGAGACGCGGCCGACTCGACCTGGACCCGCATGAAGAACAGCCCTGACAGCGGGTCGCCGAACTGCTGCGACTCGGTGATGTTGCCGCCGTGCTCGGCGAGCGTCCCGGTGACGGCGTGGACGATCCCCGGACGGTCCGGGCAGGACAGCGTGAGGACCCAGTGGGTGGGGCTGGACGCCACGGGCGCGCCCGTGGCGGCGGCGTTCGACGAAGGGGTGCTGGACACGGTCCCAGGGTAGCCCGGGCCCGCGCCTGGTCCCGGACCCGTCCAGGGGGCGGGGCCGGGGACGGCCCCGTGAGACGGCCACGGTTCCACCCACGGACGTGCACGTCGGCACCGCCCGTTTCTGACACGATGGGACCATGACCGACACGCCGATGACCATGGACCTCGTCACGGAGGAGCACGCGGGCGAGCTCCTCACGCTCCGCCGGGCAGCGTTCGTCACCGAGGCGCAGCTCTACGGGGACCCCAACATCCCGCCGCTGACGCAGACGCTCGCCGAGCTCAAGGCCGACCTGGCGACCAAGGGCGTCATCACGCTGGGGGCGTGGCAGGGTCCGCGCCTGGTCGGGTCGGTGCGCGTCGAGCTCGAGGGCGGCAAGGCCACGCTCGGCCGGCTCGCGGTGGCCCCGGACCTGCAGGGGCGCGGGATCGGCACGCAGATGCTGTTCGCGGTGCTCCCGCACCTGCCGGAGGAGACCACGGAGATCTGGGTCTTCACGGGCAAGGACTCCAAGCAGAACCTCGAGCTGTACACGCGTCACGGCTACGAGGAGCAGTACGACAAGGCCGCGGGCGACCTCACGTACACCTACCTGCGCCGCATCCTGGGCGAGGCCGAGGCACGCAACGCGAGCGACGCCGTCGGGCAGGACTGAGACCCCACGCGTGCGAGGCGCGTCCCCCTCGGGGGGCGCGCCTCGCTGCGTCCCCACGGCCCGACGGCGCAGCGCGCCCCCGTGGGCAGGCGTCGCGCGGGTGCCACGAGGCTCAGGGCGTCCCGCCCGCCTCCCACGCGTACGCCCGGACGTGGTCGACGACCATGCGCGCGGGCAGCGGGGTGCTCTCGTCGGGCGGGCCGGGCCAGTCACCGCCGACGGCGAGGTTGAGGAGCAGGAAGAACGGGTCGTCGAACACCCAGGGATCGCCGCCCGTGTCGTCGGGGGTCCGGCGTGAGTACTCGACGCCGTCGACGTACCAGGTGATCGCTCCCGGCGCCCAGTCGACCGTGAAGGTGTGGAAGCCGTCCGCGAACCGCTCGCCGTCGGGGAGGGTGGTCGACGCGTGGATCGCGTCCGCGCCCGAGTACCCGGGACCGTGCAGGCTGCCCCACACCGTGCCCGGTTCCTTGCCCACGTTCTCCATGACGTCGATCTCGCCGCTCGCGGGCCACGGCTCGGACCCGAAGATGTCCTGCCCCAGCATCCAGAACGCGGGCCACGTCCCCTGCCCGCCCGGGATCCTGAGGCGCGCCTCGAAGCGGCCGTGCTGCTGGGCGAAGCGGTCCGCCGTGATGAGCCGGGCAGACGTGTACTCGCAGCGTCCGTAGTGGCACCGGTAGTCGGCGGGGTTCTCCCGGCGGGCCGTGATGACGAGGTGGCCCTCGCCGTCGGTCGAGGCGTTGCTCGGGCTGTCGGTGTAGTACTGCAGCTCGCCGTTGCCCCACCCGCTGCCGCCCGTCTCGAGGCGCCAGCGGGCGGGGTCCGGCGGGACGCCGGCCGCACCGTCGAACTCGTCGGACCAGGTCAGGGGCCCCGGCGGTGGCCCCATGACGGGCGCCGCCGACACGGGGTCCGAGCCCGACGGCCGGACGGCGGTCGCCACCAGGGCGCACAGGCCCGCGACGACGACCGCGGCGACGAGCAGGAGGGCGCGGTGCGGTGCCCGGGGCGAGGCTGGGTGCAGGGTCGCTCGCACGTCACTCCTCGCAGGTCGAGACGTCCTCGGCGTAGCGCAGCCACGACGGGAGGTCGGCGACGAACGCGTCCCGCACGTCCGGCGCCCCCGCGGCCCGCCAGTCGACGCCGTCGTCGATCTCGATCTCGTACTTGTCCCACTCGAACCAGTTGACCATCTTGAGCTGCGGGAACCGTTCGTGGGTCTCGGACGAGAACACCTGGCGCCACCAGGCCCGCTTGATGTCGAGCTCGGCGGCACCGCCTCGCGAGGGCGTGTAGATCGCGGCGGTCTCCGGGACGGCCACCGGGTGGTCGTGCTCGACGCCGTACACCGTGTAGAAGTCCGGCACCGCCGCGTCGTCCCCGGCCGTGCCCACGTACGTGCCCGTGAGCATCGCGAGGAACTTGCCGTCCTCGGGGACCTCGTTGTTGCCCCACGGGCGCTGGTTGCCCCAGTGGTACAGCGAGACCCCGACCCAGTCCACGGCGTCGTCCCCGGGAAAGTACGGGAGATAGCTGTCGTCCGACATGGTGACCGACCCGTCGCCGTCGGTGTCGAGCGCCGCGTAGTCGACCGACCCGGCGAGCGCCGCGAACTGCCCGCCCGTGAACGGGTACCCGCCGCCGTAGTTGGGCGCCCACATCATGGCCGTGCCCGGCGCCTCGGCGTGGACCGCGGCCGCGACCCGACGGAACGTCTCGACGTACGCCGTCGGCTGCTGGCCCCACGCGTACCACGACCCGTTCATCTCGTGCGCGAACCGCAGCACGACCGCGACGCCCTGCTCGTTGACGTCCCGCAGGTCCTCGGCGAGCGTCGCGATCACGTCGTCGCTCATGGCCGCGAGCCCCGCGTGCGGCTCGAGGGTCAGGAGCAGCACACCCCCGTTGGCCTTCATCTGGGTGACCGCGCTGACCGTGTGCTCCCAGGTCGCCCGGTCGTAGGGGACGTCGGAGAACTGCACCGCGACCGCCGGGGCGTGCCCCAGGTTCGTCCGGTGCTCCTCGAGGGTCTCGGCCGCCCAGTCGAGGTTGACGCCCAGCAGCGTGCCGTCGTCGGGCACGACCCCGGCCGCGTCCGCCGTGCAGGCCTCCGCCACGGACGCGTCCGGCGAGGCGCTCGGCCCGGCCACCGCGAACCCCGCACCGACCGCCCCGACGCCCAGCAGCATGACCACGACGGGGGTCACGACGCCGGGGCGCCGGCGCCGCCCGCCGGAGCCGGGCAGGTAGAACGTCATCAGGAGGCCCGGGGCGCGAGGAGACCGCGCGCCTCGTCGTGGCCGCCGTAGATACGCGCCACCGCGTCGAGGCCCAGCATCGTGAAGGCGTGCTGCAGAGCCGCCGAGGCGCCGTGGAGGCGCAGGTCGCCCCCGCGTGAGCGGGCCACGCGCAGCAGGTCCAGGAGGCCCGCGACGCCCGACGGCGACACGCCGTCGACCCCCGAGACGTCGAGCAGGACGAGGACCGGGCCGTCGGCCACGGCCGAGGCGACCGGTGCGCGCAGGGACAGGACCGCGGCGGCGTCGAGCCGCCCGCCGGACGGGAGATCGACGTTCGTGACGGGGTGGGTCAGGGTGAGGTCGGGTGCGCTGACGAACGAGGCCATGGGGAGCTCCTGGGGACGTTGCGGACGGTGAGGTCGAGCGAGAGAGGCGTCGGGTCGAGGAGAGCCGCGCGGTCGTCGCCCGCCGCAGCACCGACGGCGACGCCGTCAGGACGGTCGAGCGCGTCGCCCACGGCCTGGGCAGCGAGGAGCGCGACGGACGGGGGAACCGGGTCCACGACGGCACCGGGACCCGTGTACCGCGCTGCACGCAGCGCGGCGGACAGGAGGGCCAGGTCGACCGCGACCCAGCCCAGGGTCAGGAACGTCGCCGGCGCCGAGGCCTCGCCCGCGACCATGCGGGCCACCCCGACCGCCGAGGCCACGAGCAGGACCACGGTCACGACGACCTGCGGCAGCACGTGCCGGAAGCCCGTGCCCGTCGCCTGCTTGGTCTTCGACGTGACCGAGAAGGCGACGTGCCGACCGAGGAACACCGCGGACGCCCCGGACAGCGTCGCCGCGATCCACGTGGGGAACAGCGCGAAGGACATCTGCTGCCCGCGCCACAACCCCCGGCTGCCCCGGCCCGAGACCTGGAACAGGAGCTGGCACGCGACGAAGAACGGGAGGAAGTGCAGGAAGAACAGGGTGGGGTCGGCGTGCAGCGGGAAGACGCCCGCCGTCAGGAAGAGCACCGGCGCGGCCAGGTACACCAGCGCCGTGAACCCGCTCAGGTAGCTCGTCATGGTGCCCAGGTACATGAGCCGCTGGGCCAGCGAGAGCCCCCGGACCAGCAGCGGGTTGTCCCGGAAGAACACCTGCATGGAGCCCGTCGCCCAGCGCAGCCGCTGCGACAGCGCCGTCCCGACGTCCTCGGGAGCCAGCCCCCGGACCAGCACCTCGTGGTGGTAGACGCTCGTCCACCCCATCGCGTGCAGGTGCATCGCGGTCGCCATGTCCTCGGTGATGGTGGTCGTGTCGAGCGGGTTGATCGTCAGCGCCTGGTCCGTGCGGGCCACGTCGACCAGCTCGAGGACCCCGTCGAGCTCGCGCAGCAGGTCGCCCGCGACGTCCTCGGGCAGGGGCCGGGGGACCGGTGCCGACGTCGACCGGCCCGGGTCGCTCCCGGCCGGCGCCCCCGGGGTCCGCGAGGTGCGTGCCGGGGCGAGGGCCGACGCGAAGGCCGACCGGAGCTCCGCGGTGATCTCGGCGAGCACGTCGCCCCGCCGGAACTGGCCCTCGGCCCGGCGCACCGCGGCCAGCGCCTGCTCGGCCACCGGCATGGCAGCGGGCTCGCGCACCGCGAGCTGGCTCAGGAGGTCCTGGAGCCGCGACCGACCCGCCCGCAGCGCGGCGCGCATCGACCCGCGCGCGTCCCGGGAGAACCGGGTCAGCCCCAGCGCCATGAGCGCCTCCCGGCGCAGCACCGCGTTCGAACCGCAGAAGAACGCGGCCCCCCACCCGTCCTTGCCCTGCTGGATCGGGCCGTAGAACAGCTCGGCCTGCGTGCCCAGCGGGTCGTTCGGCGGCACGTTCCAGAAGTGCTGCGGCGTCTGGACGAACGCGACCTCCTCGTCCTCGAAGTACCCCAGGACCCGGTCGAGGAACCGCGGCTCGGGCACCTGGTCGGCGTCGAGGATCGCCACGAGGTCACCGCTCGTGCGGAACAGCGCGTTGTTGACGTTGCCCGCCTTGGCGAACCGCGGTCGCCCCTCCCACTCGGGACCGCGCGTGACGTACCCGACGCCCACCCGGGACGCCGCGACCTCGAGCTCCGTCCGGTTGCCGTCGTCGAGGATCCACGTCGCGTGCGGGTAGGTCATGTCGCGCGCCGCGATCGCGGTGCGCAGCACCAGGTCCACGGGCTCGTCGTACGTCGTGACGAACACGTCGACGCTCGGGCCCTCGGGCGCCGGGGGAGCGGGCGCGCGCCGTCTCGCGTTCCACATGGTCAGGGCGTACAGCACGGTCTCGCCCAGGCTGTACGTCTCGGCCAGGACCAGGGGGACCGCGACCCACCACGCGTCCCACGCCACCGTGCCCGTCCACCGCCACCCGATGTAGACGAGGCCGAAGGCCACCGCGACCACGGCCAGGACCCGGACCGCGGCCAGTCTGCTGCTACCCATGCGTACCTCCGCCGGACGACGTGCGACGACGAGACAGATCGGGTCGACGGGCGGCACGGTGCGCGCACGACGGCTCGGGAGCGGCGGCGGCGATGACGTCGGGACGGGCAGTGACACCCCTGCGTGCCTGTCACGACGACCGGTGGTCCGGTGGAGCGGGACCTCCTGCGGTGTCGTGCTCCGAATCTAGAGCGGGTGAAGTCCGCGGGGAAGCCGTACGGTGCCCGGTATGCGCGCTCCGTCCGATGTGCGCCCACATCTCCACACGTCGGCAACCCGGTGGTAACGCGAGGTCGCACGGGCTGACGCCGCGTTCACGCGGACGTCACGCGCGGTGCTCGCGGACGTGCGGCGCTCGGGCCCGTACGGCGCTCGCGGACGTGCCCGACGGCTCGTGCACGGGCCGTCAGGCCAGGCGCGCCACCCGGCGCGGGGCGGCGACCGCTCCCGTGATCGCCGCGATGATCTCCTCGTAGCTCGTGCCGGGACCGGAGAACGAGCCGTTGTTGCGCCCGTGGCGCAGCACCTCGATCCGGTCCGCGACCGCGCGCACGTCGGTCATGTTGTGGCTGATGAGGACCACGGCGTGGCCCAGGTCGCGCAGGCGCTCGATGTGCGTGAGGACCTCGGCGGTCTGCGACACGGACAGCGAGGCCGTGGGCTCGTCGAGCACCACGATGCGCGGGGCGCCCAGGAGCGTGCGGGCGATCGCGACGCTCTGGCGCTGCCCGCCCGACAGGTCGGAGACGAGCGTGCGCACCGAGGGGATGCGGGACGTGAGGTCGCGCAGGATCCGGCGCGCGTTCTCCTCCATCGCGGCCTCGTCGAGGCGCGGTCCGTGCCGCAGCTCGCGCCCCAGGTAGAGGTTGGACACGACGTCGAGGTTGTCGCACAGCGCGAGGTCCTGGAAGACCGTCGCGATGCCGAGCGCGTGCGCGGCCGCCGGGTTCGGGATGGTGACGGGGACGCCGTCGGACTCGATGATGCCCGCGTCCGGGGTCAGGACGCCCGCGATGACCTTGGCGAGAGTCGACTTGCCGGCGGCGTTGTCGCCGACGAGGGCGACGACCTCGCCGCGGTGCACCTCGAGGTCGATCCCCTCGAGGGCGCGGACGGCGCCGAAGGACTTGTCGATGCCGTGCAACGACAGGGCGGGGAGGGTGGGGCTGCTCACGTCGTGTCACCTGTTCGTGCTCGGGCGTCCGAGGACGCCGTCGTGCCCGCCACGTCGTCGTGGCGAGGCGTTGCTGCGGTCGTGGTCATGGGCGGTCCCCCTGCGAGGCGGGGCCCTGGTCCCCGGCGGCGACGACCCCCAGGGGGCCCGGCGCTCCCGGCGCGAGGCGTACGTCGCTCGCGACGTCGGTCGACTGCAGGGCGAGCGCGAGCGCGCCCATGACCTCGGCGCGGGCGCCGAGCTCGGAGAGCACGACCTCGACCGGCGCGATCGTGTTGGGGACGAGGTGGCGCCGGAGCGCGTCGCGCAGCGGACCGGCGAGGATCTCCCCGGTCTCGGCGAGCTCGCCCCCCACGACGACGACCTGGGGGTTCATGGCGCTCGCGAGCGTCGCGACCGCGATGCCGATGCGGTCTCCCGCGTCCGCGACCACGCGCCGGCACCCCGGGTCACCGTCGAGCGCGCGGGCGATGACGTCGCGCAGCGTGAGGTCGCCGTGGCTCGTGCGCAGCAGGTCGAGCAGGGCGTTCGAGCCCACGACCGTGTCGAGGCAGCCCCGGTTGCCGCAGCGGCAGATGGGGCCCGCGGGGTCCACCTGGATGTGCCCGATCTCGCCCGCCGTGCCCGCGTAGCCGCGATGGACGTTCCCGCCGACGACGACGCCGGCCCCGGTCCCGTACGAGACCCGCACGAACACCGAGTCGCGGTAGGCGCGTGCGGCGCCGAGCTCGGCCTCGGCGAGAGCTGCGAGGTTGGCGTCGTTGTCGACGACGACGGGGCGTGCCAGGCGCTTGGACATGACCTGGCCGACGTGCAGGTCGTCCCACCCGCGCATGACGCCGCGCACCGAGATCATCCCCGTCGAGATGTCGACGGGGGCGGGGAGGGCCATGCCGACCGTCAGGAGCTCGTCGGTCGAGGCGCCGACACGTTCCAGGAGGTCCATGACGAGCAGCGCGGCACGGTCGAGGCCCGTGTCGACGCGGTGGTCCACGGGCAGCGGCATCTGCTGCTCGGCGACGATCGTGCGCCCGAAGTCGCCCAGCGCGACCTTGAGGTGGCGGTGGCCGAACTGGATGCCGGCGACGAGGCCGAGCTGACGTGCGAGGGTCACCTTGAGCGCCCGGCGACCCGAGCGGGAGGTGGGTCGGGTGTCGACGACCCCTGCCTGGGTCAGCTCCTTGACGATGGTGGAGACCGTCGCGGTGGACAGCCCCGTGGCCTCGGCGAGCTCGACCTGGGTGAGGCCGCCGTAGCGTTTCACCGCATCCACGATGCGTGTTCGGTTCGCTTCTCGGAGTGAGGTCTGCGAGCCGGGCGTGGACCGGTCGTTGTTCACAGGCAGCAGAGTACACGCTGGTGAAGGCCGGAGAATCGGTGCGACACGGCGGTTCCTGACCGCCGGCGGCGTGGCATCGCTCCCACTCTGTGTTTGAGTCTCGAACACAATTAGGTCACGAACTGGTTACTGCGCTTGACGCTCTAACTCAAGGCTGGCTAGTTTCGCTGCAGTGCCGACCGAGGCGACGCGGACCCGTTCCGCGGCTCGGAGGCATCCCGGGTCTCACAGCCGAGGCCCGCCCCTGGTTCGAAGACGAAAGGGAATGACGATGACGTCTATGCGCAAGGCGGTCGCGGCCGCTGCCGGAGTGACTCTGCTGTTCGGTGCCCTCACGGCCTGCAGCTCCGAGCGTTCGGGTGGGGAGTCCGGTGGCGACGAGACCGGAGGCGGCGACACGCCCCTGATCGGCATCGCGATGCCGACCCGGAGCCTCGAGCGCTGGAACAACGACGGGGCCCACCTCGAGGAGCTCCTCGCCGGCTCGGGCTACGAGACCACGCTGCAGTACGCGGACAACAAGGTCGACCAGCAGATCACCCAGCTCCAGAACATGATCAACCAGGGCGCCGACGTCCTGGTGATCGCCTCGATCGACGGCACGGCCCTCGGCCCGGTCCTCGACGCCGCGGCCAAGGAGGAGATCCCGGTCATCGCGTACGACCGCCTCATCAACGACTCCGAGCACGTCGACTACTACGCGACGTTCGACAACGAGAAGGTCGGCACGCTCCAGGGCGAGTTCATCGTCGAGACGCTCGGCCTCGAGAGCAACGCCGGTCCGTTCAACCTCGAGCCCTTCGCCGGGTCGCCCGACGACAACAACGCCCGCTTCTTCTTCAAGGGTGCCTGGGACGTCCTGACCCCCTACGTCGAGTCGGGCCAGCTCGTCGTGCCCTCGGGCAAGGCGCCCGCCACGGTCGACGACTGGACCACGATCGGCATCCAGGGCTGGGAGTCCGCCAAGGCCCAGTCCGAGATGGAGAACCGCCTCAACTCGTTCTACACGGACAAGAAGGTCAACGTCGTCCTGTCGCCCAACGACTCGCTCGCGCTCGGCATCGAGCAGGCGCTCGAGGGCAGCGGCTACGCGGTCGGCGCGGGCTGGCCGCTCGTCACGGGCCAGGACGCCGACGAGGCCAACGTCAAGAACATGCTCGCGGGCAAGCAGGCCATGACGGTCTGGAAGGACACCCGTACGCTCGGCGACCAGGTCGCCAAGATGGTCGGGCAGATCGTCGAGGGCGAAGAGGTCGAGGTCAACGACACCGAGACCTACGACAACGGCGTCAAGGTCGTGCCGTCGTTCCTCCTCGACCCGCAGGTCGTCACCGCGGACACCGTCCAGACGTCGCTCGTCGACTCCGGCTTCTACACGGCCGACAAGCTCGGCCTCTGACCCGACGTGGCGTGCCCGGCCCCGGGGCACCGTT
>NZ_JAMXIO010000040.1:0-30462 GCF_059651515.1 Oerskovia sp. 140933 | reverse complement strand
ACCCGGGCGCGCCCCGCCGTCGGGCCTGCGGCTACCGGAGGCGTGTCAGGCCCTTCTTGAGGTTGCGGATCGCCTGCGCCGTGCGCTGCTCGTTCTCGATGAGCGCGAACCGCACGAACCCGTCGCCGCCCGGCCCGAACCCCACGCCCGGCGAGACCGCGACGTCGCACTCCTCGATCACGTGCGTCGCGAACTCGATCGAGCCCATCTCGCGGTATGGCTCCGGGATGCGCGCCCACGCGAACATGGTGCCCTTCGGCCGGTGGGTGTCCCAGCCGATGCGGTCCAGCCCGTCGCACAGCGTGTTGCGCCGCGACTCGTAGACCGCCGAGACCTCCGTGGGGAAGTCGAGGGCCTCGTTGAGCGTCACGGTCGCCGCGATCTGGATGGGCTGGAACGTGCCGTAGTCCAGGTAGGACTTGAGCTTGGCGAGCGCGCCCACCACGTCCGGGCGGCCCACGAGGAACGCCACGCGCCACCCGGCCATCGAGTAGGACTTGGTCATCGAGTACAGCTCGACCGCGACCTCCTTGGCACCGTCGCACTCCATGATCGAGGGCGGGCGCCAGCCGTCGAACGTCATGTCGGCGTACGCGAGGTCGTGCACCAGGACCACGTCGCGCTCGCGCGCCCAGTCGACCAGGCGCTGCAGGTCCTCCTTGGTCGCGACGGTCGTGGTCGGGTTGTGCGGGAAGGACAGCACGACGACCCGGGCCTTGGGCCACCCGTACTCCCACGACTCCATGACGCGGTCGATGTACCCGGACGCGTCCGTGCCGTCCCCGATCGCGACCTGCCGGGCGTCGGCCCCCGCGAAGTAGGGCCCCCAGATGTGGATGGGGTAGCTCGGCGTGGGGACGATCGCCGCGTCACCCGGCTGCAGCAGCACCCACATGAGGTGGCTGAACCCCTCCTTGGCGCCGATGGTCGAGATGATCTCGGTGTCCGGGTCGAGCGTCACGCCGAACCGGCGCTGGTACATGTCCGCGGCCGCCTGCCGCAGCTTGGGGATGCCGCGCGACGCCGAGTACCGGTGGTTGCGCGTGTTGTGGACCGCCTCCGCGAGCTTGTCGACCGCGACCTGCGGGCTCGGCAGGTCCGGGTTGCCGAAGCCCAGGTCGATCACGTCGCGCCCCGCGCGGCGCGCCTCGAGCTTGAGCGAGTCGATGATCGTGAAGACGTACGGGGGCAGGCCGGGGATCCGGCGGAACTCCATCTCGCGTGGCATCCCGGCAGGGTACGCCCGCCGGGGCGTGACGTGGTGCGCGTCCTGGCCCGCGGACGGGCCGTCCCGACGTGGGCCGGTCACCTCCCGGGCGACCAGCCGAGGTTGCGGGCCATCTGCTCGAGCGTGGCGATCGTCTGCTCGTACTGCTCGCGGCTGATCCCCTCGGCGAGCTGCTCCCGGGAGACCGAGACGGCGTCGAGGAGGTCGTGGTAGGCGTGCTGCCCGGCGACCGTCACCTCCCACCTGGCGCCCACCTGGGTCACCCACCCGCGCGCCTGCAGGTCCGCGATCTCGGCGCTCACCCCCGCCGCCTGGCCCGCGGGGCCGGACCCACCCACCGCGGTGAACGGCGACAGCACGCTGTCGACCGTCGTGGCGTCCCCGACGCCGTCGCGGATCATGTTGAGGACCTGCCAGTGGCGGCGGGTCAGGCCGGTCCGGTGGAAGACGTCGTCGAAGGACTGGTCGATCAGCCGGTCCACGAGCTTGAGCCAGTAGCCGACGGGCCGCTCGTCCGGGGCGCGCCCGGTCTGCTGCTCGGCGGTGCTCCCGCTCGGACGTCCGGTCGCGCCGGTCGTGCTCATGGTCGGCTCCTTCGCTCGGCCTCCGGCGGGCAGGCGGGCCCGCCGACTGGACCCAGCGTACGAACGACCTGGCGCCCCCGCCCCGTGAGCGGTCTGCCGGTGCGCGCCGCGGGGCTGTCCCGGGCCCGTCGTCCGGTGGCAGAGTGGGGCCATGACCAGCACCGACACGACCGCCTCCGGTCGCGCTCTGATCGTCGTCGACGTCCAGCCCACGTTCTGCGAGGGCGGTGAGCTCGCGGTCGTGGGCGGCGACGCCGTCGCCCACGCCATCGCGGGCTTCGCGGCCCAGCACCGTACGGCGTACGACCTCGTCGTGACCACCCAGGACTGGCACGTCGACCCCGGCCACCACTTCGCCACGGCCCCCGAGGTCCCCGACTACGTCGACACCTGGCCGCCGCACGGCCTGGCCGGCACCCCGAACGCCGAGCTGCACCCGGCCCTCGCGGACCTCGCCCCCGACGCGAGCGTCAAGAAGGGCGAGCACCAGGCGGCGTACTCGGGCTTCGAGGGGGTCGACGACGCGGGCCGCACCCTCGCGCAGATCCTCCAGGAGGCCGGGGTCTCGTCGGCCGACGTCGTCGGGATCGCCGAGTCGCACTGCGTCCGGGCGACCGCGCTCGACGCGCACGCGCTGGGGCTGGCGACACGCGTCCTGACCGACCTGACCGTGCCCGTCTCGGAGGAGCTCGGCCAGGCCGCCAGGGCCGAGCTCGCAGCGGCCGGCGTCACGCTGGTGCGGTCGACCGAGGCCTAGCAGCCCGCCGGGGCGGGCGCGGCCGCACGGTCGCGCCCGCCCGGGACGTCAGCCCTTGCGGGCCGCGAGCGCCGCCGCGTACACGTCGCGCTTGGGCACGCCGGCTGCCGTCGCGACCTCCGCGACGGCCTCCTTGAGCCGTTCCCCGGCCGCGACCCGGGCGAGGACCTCGGCCACGAGCTCCTCGACCGACACGGCCTCGCGCGCAGGAGCCCCGGCCACGACGATGCAGATCTCGCCGCGCAGCTGCCGCTCGGCGGCCTCCCTCGCGAGCTCGCCGAGCGTCCCCCGCAGGACCTCCTCGTACGTCTTGGTGAGCTCTCGGCACACGGCCGCCGGCCGGTCGGCGCCGAACCCCTCGGCCATCGCGGCGAGCGTGTCGTCGATGCGGTGCGGGGCCTCGAAGAACACCAGGGTCCGGGGCTCGCGCGCGAGCGCCTCGAACGCGCGCGCCCGCTCACCGGGCTTGCGCGGCGGGAAGCCCTCGAAGCAGAACCGGTCGGTCGGCAGGCCCGACAGCGCGAGCGCCGTGAGGACCGCGCTGGGGCCGGGGGCCGACGTGATGGGCAGGTCGCGCTCGACGGCCCGCGTCACGACGCGGTAGCCGGGGTCGGACACCGACGGCATCCCCGCGTCCGTCACGATCACGACCGTCCCACCCCCCTCGACGACGTCGAGCAGCTCGTCGGCACGCTCGACCTCGTTGTGCTCGTGGTAGCTCACGACGCGGCCGCCGATGTGCACGCCCATGCGCGCGGCGAGGGCGTGCAGGCGGCGCGTGTCCTCGGCCGCGACGACCGCGGACTCCGCCAGGAGGCGTCGCAGGCGCGGGCTCGCGTCCTCGACGTTCCCGATGGGCGTCGCGGCCAGGACCAGGTGCCCGTCGTCCTTGGCCCCGCGGCCCGGCGCCTCGGGCTCGGCGTCCGCGAGAGCCTCGCCCGCCCCGTCCTGCCCGACGGCGCCGCTCACCCCGGGCGAGCGGCCCCCGCCCGGCTCGCCCACCTCGTCGGGGTGCGACGCGACGGGGACCGGTGCGGCGCCGTCGGGCACGGAGGCGGGTGAGGGCGTGGTGCGGGCGTTGCTCATACCCCCTAGCGTTCCACGTCCTACGATGGCCGACGTGCCCCAGCCTTCCTCGGACCCGACGCCGGCCGTCCCCGCCACCGTGCCCGACGACGCGCCGCCGACCCCGGGGCACGACGGCCACCTCCCGACGGAGCCCGCACGCGACCGCCTGCTCCGCACGCTGCTGGGCGCCCGCCGCCTCGCGCTGGGATCGACGCCCAAGGACAGGCTGTGGGGCTGGCTGGGACCCGCGCTCGTCGCGCTGCTCGCCGGCGGTCTGCGCCTGTGGGACCTGGGACGACCGGGCTCGCTCGTCTTCGACGAGACGTACTACGTCAAGCAGGCGTACACCCTGCTGCGCGTCGGCTTCGAGGCCAAGTGGCCCGACGAACCCAACCCCGCGTTCGAGGCCGGGAACGTCGACACGTTCCTGAGCACCGCCGACTACGTCGTCCACCCTCCCCTGGGCAAGTGGATGATCGCGGGCGGCATGCAGCTCTTCGGCGGCGCCGAGAACCCCTGGTCGTGGCGCATCTCGACCGCCCTGGTCGGGGTGCTCGCGGTCTTCCTGCTGGCCCGGATCGCCCGACGCCTCTTCGCGTCGACCGCGATGGGCGTCCTGGCGGGCGGGCTGCTCGCGATCGACGGCATGGCGATCGTGCACTCGCGCACGGGACTGCTCGACAACTTCCTCATGTTCTGGGTCCTGCTCGCGTTCGGCTTCCTGCTGCTGGACCGCGAGCAGGCGAGGCGCCGGCTCGCGGACCGGGTGGGGGCGCTCCTCGACTCGGGGCGGGAGGTCGGTCGCTACGGCCCCTGGCTGGGGTGGCGGTGGTGGCGCTTCGCAGCGGCCGTCTCGCTCGGCCTCGCGTGCGGCGTCAAGTGGTCCGGGCTCTACTTCCTCGCGGTCTTCGCCCTGCTGTCGGTGCTGTGGGACGCGAGCGCGCGTCGCGCCGTCGGGATCAAGCGGTGGTGGGAGGACGCCCTCCTGCTCGACGCGATCCCCGCCGCGCTCGTCATGCTGCCCACCGCGGCGCTCACCTACCTCGCCACCTGGTTCTCCTGGTTCCGCTCGCCGAGCTCCTACATGCGGGACTGGGCAGCGCAGAACCCGGGCGAGGGCGTCCGCTGGCTCCCCGAGGCGCTGCGCTCGCTGTGGGAGTACCACCTCAAGATGTGGGACTTCCACACGGGCCTCAGCGCCGAGCACACGTACGCCTCGAAGCCGATCGGGTGGATCGTCCAGTGGCGTCCGACGTCCTTCTACTACCGCGACGGGTCCGACGGCGTGACGGGCTGCGGGTACGACGAGTGCGCCCGTGCCATCACGTCGCTCGGCAACCCGGTCCTGTGGTGGTCGGCGGCGCTCGCGGTCGTCGCGACCGTCGTGCTCCTCGTGTGGCGCAAGGACTGGCGTGCCACGGCCGTGCTCAGCGGGCTCGTCGCGGGCTGGCTCCCCTGGTTCCTGTACCCCGACCGCACGATCTTCACGTTCTACGCGATCGTCTTCACCCCGTGGGTGGTCCTCGCGCTGGTCTACGTCGTGACGGTCCTGCTGGAGGGCACGGAACGCCGGATCACGGCCCGCGGCTGGGTCGTCTGGGGGGTCACGGCGCTGGTCACGGTGATCGTGGCCCTGAGCATCTTCTTCTACCCGATCTGGACGGCCATGAACATCCCCAAGTGGTTCTGGCAGCTGCACATGTGGCTGCCGAGCTGGATCTGACCCGGCGCGGCGCCGAGCAGGCGGTCGTGGTCCGTCCTCGGAGGGTCGGACCACGGCCGGCTGCTAGGCGCCCGGGCGGCTACGCCCAGTCGACCTGCGGCGTCTCGTGGAACACGAGACCGTCACGACGCCAGGTCGCCGCCTCGGTCACGACACGGCGGCGGTAGTCCTCCCAGTCCTTGCGCTCGGGCGCGGTCCAGGCGACCTCCGCCACGGCGGACAGGCGCGGCAGCAGCATCGCGAGGAGCTCGTCCTGGGTGGAGAGCGTCTCGGTCCAGATCGCGGCCTCGACGCCCACGACCTGGTCCGCGGGCAGACCCTCGATGACGGTCGCGGGGTCCCAGTCGTACGCGGTGCGCAGCTCGATCAGGCCCGCCCAGTCCTGGCCCAGGGGGTACTCCGCGGTGTACTTCATGTCGAGGTAGGCACGGTTGCCGGGCGACATGATGAAGCGCGACCCGCGCTCGGCCGCGGCCAGGAACGGTGCGCTGTCGACGCGGTTGTCCCAGTACTGGACGAGGGTCTCGGGTCGGGTCTCGGCCTGCGCGGCCTCCTGCCAGGCGACGACCTTCTTGCCGGTCTCCAGCACGATCTCCTCGAGCAGCCCGATGAACTTCGCGTACTCCTCGGCCCCGAGCGTCAGCGCCTCGTCGCCGCCGACGTGGATGTAGTCGCCGTCGGTGATCGCGGCGACGTCGGTGAGGACGTCGCGCAGGAAGGGCTCGGTCGCGGGCAGGTCGTACGTCAGCTGGGAGAAGCCGACCTCGATCCCCTCGTACTTGGCAGTAGGCACGCCGTCGGCCCGGAGCTCGCCGTAGACGGCGGTCGCGGCGTTGGTGTGACCGGGCAGGTCGATCTCGGGGACGACGGTCACGAACCGGTCCGCGGCGTAGTCCTGCAGGCGGCGGAAGTCGGCCAGGCTCAGGTGACCGCCGGCCTTGCCGCTCGTCGAGGTGTCGGACGACAGCTTGGCGAGCTCGGGGCGCGACGGCATCTCGATGCGCCAGCCCTGGTCGTCGGTCAGGTGCAGGTGCAGGACGTTGAGCTTGTACGACGCGAGGACGTCGACCACGAGCTCGAGCTGCGCGAGGGGGAAGAAGTTGCGGGCGACGTCGAACGAGAGACCGCGCCAGGCGTAGCGCGGGGCGTCGTGCACGACGACGGCGCTCACCTCGGCTCCGCGCTCGCCCTCGGTCACGAGGCGGCGCAGGGACTGCACGGCGTCGAACAGGCCGACAGGCTCGACGGCCGTCAGCACGGCGCCGGCCTCGCTGACCTCGATCGAGTGCCGCTCGGGGCTCGTGGCCCCTGCGGGCCCCGCGTCCTCGGCGAGGCGCAGGACGATGGCGGGGGCGCCGTCGGGCAGGGCGGGCGCCACCGCGACCGGTGTGCCCGCCGCGCGGGTCAGGACGTCGGCGGCGTACGCGGCGACACGCTGCTCGGCGGGGGACGGCCCGGCGACGAGGACGGTCCCCTCGAGCGGGAGCGCGCCTCCCCCTGCCGGGGACTCGATGTGCAGGGGCTGGGGGATGATGGCGACCATCGGGGTACCTCGTCGTCGTGGTGTCTCGACCCGACCCGTGTCGAATCGATTCGGCTGTGCTGGCCGACATACCGTAACCGGCCCGACGGGCAGGGACAAGACCCGCCCACGCCCCACGCGCGGACGGGTCCGCCGACTACTCGACGACGACGAGGAGCGGCGCCGGGGCGAGCGGCTCCGTGGTCGCGGCCCGCTCGGGCGTCACCTCCCCCACGAGGTCGGTCCACCCCCACCCGAGCGACGCCGGCGCACCCACGGTGAGCGCGTCCCACGCCCTGGTGCGCGCAGAGACCGAACCAGCGACGTCCGAGTGCACCACGACCGCCACCGCACCGTCCGTCGTGGTGACCGCCCCCAGGTCCACGACCGACCGAGGCGTCGAGGCGTGCACGACGAGCATCTTCTGCGGCAGCGCCCGGGACCTCACGAACCCCGACAGGTACGAGACCACGTCGTTGATCTCCTCCGCGGGGACCACACCGTCCCGCGCGACGACGCCGCCCGCACGCCGTGCGTCGAGGTCGAGCGATACCCCCACCCCGGGCAGCGCGAGCAGGTCCGCGTATCGCTCCACCTGGTCGACGAACGGCGCACGACCCGGCTGGATCTCGAGCAGCACGTGCTGACCCGCGTCGAGCGCCGCCTGCACCGCGGGACGCACCGCCTCCACCGCGAGCTCGGTCGAGTAGTTCCCGTCCCGGCCTGCGGCTCCGGAGGACTCCGTCACGACGAGCTCGACGGTCGGGACCGTCGCCGTCCGGTCGGCCTCGCCCGAGGCCACCGCGACCTCGACGTACGGCTCCGCGCGCGACGCAGCCTTCTCGACCATCTCCGCGATCCTGCTCGGGCTCGACGGGACCGTGGTCGACGGCAGCACGACGAAACGCTTGCCCGTCGACACCAGCTGGCCGCCACCTGCCAGCTCCACTCCCGTCTCCGCCGCACGCACGCGCGCGGTCAGGTCGTCGACCGTCCCGAACGACTCCCCGATCCCCACGACCGCCAACGCCTTCGCCCTGGCCATGGCCTGGACCGACTCGCTCGTCGCCCGCGGGTCCCCGCCGGCCACCGCGAGCGGGACCACACCCGCGGCCTGGGCCGTCGCGACGGCAGCCGACTGCCCGGGCGCCTCGTCGACGAGCGCCAGGACCTCCGTCAGGAGGCGCGGGACCGCCGTCCTCGGCAGCTGGTCCTGGACGTCGGACAGGTCGCGATCGTCGATCTCCGTGCCGCCGGCGGGGGTCGTGACGAGCGCGCCCGCGTCGAGCGGGACGGCGTCGAGACCGGGGTCGATCGCCTCGACGGCACGCTTCGCGTCTCGCGCGAGGTCCTCGTCCGAGGCCACCGGAACGGCCTCGACGGTCGGCGCCACGGCCGTCGTCCCGTCGGCCCCCGCGGTCTGTGCGCGGTCCGGCGTGACGACCACGGCAGACACCGCCCCGAGCCGTTCGACCTCCTTGGCCAGCCCGCTGTCGGCGATGGCGCCGCCCGTGAGCAGGACGGGCGCGTGCAGGGCGAGCGCCGCGGCGGCCGCGGCGTCCTGCGCCTGGGCGTCGTCGGCGGCGGCCAGGACGACGACCGGTGCGGCCGCGAAGAAGGCCTGGCTCGCGGTGAGCGCGAGCTCCGCAGGGTCGCTCGAACCCAGGACGAGGACCGGCGCGAGGCCGTCCGCCGCGACGGCCCGCAGCTCCCCTGCCGCCGTCGTGCCGCCGTCGTCGTCCACCGCCCCTGGGTCGGCGCACCCTGCGAGGAGGGTTGTCGTCAGCGCGAGCGACGAGGCGACCAGGACGAGTCGGGCCTTCCGTGAATTCACGCCTCTATCATCCCCTACTGCGCGCGCCACGCCGAAGCGTCGGCGCGTCGGCGACCTCGTGGACCTCGGGCGCGTCGGGCGCCCCGCCGCGAACGCCCCGCGGCGTCAGCGGACGGAGCGGTACTGGGCCGTCATGGGGCACTGGAAGGGGTCACGGGCCGCGAGTCCCACCCGGTTCAGGTACCGGACCACGATCCGGTACGAGTCCACGAGGGTCGTCTCGGTGTAGAGGATGCCGCGCTCCGCGCAGAACTCCTTGACGATGGGCCGGACCCTGCGCAACGAGGGCCGGGGCATGCTGGGGAACAGGTGGTGCTCGATCTGGAAGTTCAGCCCGCCCATCGCGACGTCGACCCACCGTCCGCCCGTGATGTTGCGGGACATGAGCACCTGGCGGCGCAGGAAGTCGATCTTCACGTCCGGTGCGACGGTCGGCATGCCCTTGTGGTTCGGGGCGAAGGACGCCCCCATGAGGAACCCGAACAGACCGAGCTGCACCCCGAGGAAGGCGAACGCCATGCCGACGGGCAGGACCAGGAACACCGCGGCGAGATAGCCGCCCAGGCGGAGCGTCACGAACGCGATCTCCACGGCACGGCGCTTGACCGGCCCCCGGCCGAAGATCGTCCTGATCCCGGCGACGTGGAGGTTGAGGCCCTCGAGCAGGAGCAGGGGGAAGAACAGGTAGCCCTGGCGGGCGGCGAACCAGGCGCGCAGCCCGCTCTTGGTCTCGGTGAGCGTCTCCGTCTCCCAGACGAGGACGCCGTTGATCATGTCCGGGTCACCACCACGCGTGTTGGGCTTGGCGTGGTGCCTCGAGTGCTTGTGCTGCCACCACCCGTAGGACAGCCCGCCCAGGAGGTTCGCGACCACGAGGCTCGCCCAGTCGTTCCAGCCGCCCGAGCGGAAGATCTGGCGGTGCGCGGCGTCGTGCCCCAGGAAGGCGGTCTGCGTCAGGAGCACCGCGAGCAGCGCGGCGATGCCCATCTGCCACCAGGACTCGCCGATGAGGACGAACGCGACGCCCGTCGCGACGAGCAGGCCGAGGAGGACGGCGAACTTGGTCCAGTAGTAGCCGTAGCGACGGCGCATGAGGCCGAGGTCCTGGACGGTCCGGGTGAGGGCCGTGAACTCGCTGACCTGGCGTTCGCGGGGGGACTGGGTGCGACCAGGAGCGGTGGCGTCGAGCGTCAAGGGGTGGCCTCTCTGTGGTCGCCGAGGCGGCACCCTGGGGCGCACATCCGACGGGGGTTTCGTCGTGAACGTCACGACAGTACCCCCACAACCTACGCAAGCGTAGGTTTGTCCACGAGCAACTCGTCGGCGCCACGAGACCTTCACATCCGGCCCTCCCGCCGCGAGCCCGACGACGCAGCTCCCGACACGGCGCAGACGGCCGTTGTCCCCGATCACCAGGCGCGACATACCGGGCCGCGATCCCTGCCCGCACCACGAGGAGCGACATGTCCAACCCCGAGCAGAACCCGTCCGGCACGCCCGACCCCTACAGCACCCCGCAGGACCCGGCGGCCGGCCAGGCACCCCAGGCGCCCCAGTACGGCGCACCGGCCGGAGGCGCACCGCAGGCCCCGCAGTACGGCGCCCCCCAGGCCCCCAGTACGGCGCACCGCAGGCCCCCGCGCCCCAGGGCTACGGCGCCGAGGCCCCCGCGACCGACCCCGGCAAGACGCTGGGCATCGTGGGCCTCGTCCTCTCGATCCTCGGCTGCACGTCGCTCATCGGCCTGATCCTCAGCATCGTCGCGCTGAGCAAGTCCAAGAAGGCCGGCTACAAGAACGGCATCGCGCTCGCCGGCATCATCGTGGGTGCCGTGCTCCTCGTGACCTCGATCGTCGTCGGGATCGTCCTCCTCGTCACAGGCGGTGCGGCGGTCACCGACCTCCTCGAGGCCTGCGAGAACGTCTCGTCGGGCGACACCGTCGTCTGGGAGGGCCAGCAGGTCGTCTGCCCGTGACGCACCTCGCCCCCGCCCCGCCCGTGGGCCCCGACCGTTCGCCGGTCGGGCCCCACGGGCGTTCCCGGGCCCTCCCGCCCCCGCGGCGGGCACGAGCCCTCGCGAGCGGACGGTCCGCAGGCACCGTCCGGGATACTGGGGTCGGCCACCGTGCCGCCCGACCACCCCTACCCCGAGGACTCCCGTGACCCACCCCGAGCCCGTCGTCCACAACCCCGGCAGGACGCTCGGCGTCGTCGGGCTCGTGCTGTCCGTCCCGCTCGCCCCCGTCGCCCTGGTCCTCGGGATCGTCGGCCTCGTGCGGTCCCGGCGCGCACGGCTCACCAACTGGTGGGCGGTCGCCGCGATCACGGTCTCGTTCCTCGTGATCGTGGCCGTCGTCATCTGGGCCGCGACCCTCGTGTGGCTCATGGGAGAGTGCGCCGAGCTCGGCCCTGGCGTCCACGAGGTCAACGGCCGCGCGATCGAGTGCGTGCAGCCCTCCGGGTCCTGACTCCTCGCGGGCGGCGTCCTCAGTCGAGCGGCGCCAGGTCCGGGCTCTGCACGCACAGCGCGCCGCGACGGGCACCCTCGCCCAGGGCCTCCGCGACCCCCGCGCCGCTCAGGTGGGCGTCGAGGTAGCCCGCGAAGAACGCGTCACCGGCGCCGTTGGTGTCCACGACCCGCTCGACCGGCACCGCGGGCACGTCGATCCACCCGCCGTCCGCCGTGAGGGCGCTGGCACCGCGCGCACCGTGCGTGCAGACCACGAGCCGGGCACCGGCCGCCACGCGGGCCTCCATGAAGGCCCGGTACCCCGGGAGCCGGTCCGAGCTCAGGAACAGGAACGACGCCGCCTCGACGAACTCGCGGTGGAACTCGGCCTCGCCGTCGTAGTCGTGCACGTCGCACCACACGTCCCTGCCGAGGCGTCGCGCCTCGCGCAGCAGCGGCAGGGCAGGTGCCGCGAGATCGATCACGACGGCCGGGGCAGCCGCCAGCGCGGCGACCGCGGCGTCCCACGTCCGGCCCGGGAGCACGTCTCCCGGCGCCTGGAGGTAGATCGACAACCGCTCCCCCGCGCCGCCCATGAGGTTGAGGTGGCGCTCGGTCCGGCCGTCCGGCGACGGCTCCACGAGGAGCGCGACCCCAGCCTGCCGCAGGACGTCCTCGACACGGGGAGCGACGTCGTCGGACCCCAGGACCGTGCGCAGCACGACGCCGCGTCCCAGGGCGCGCAGGTTCAGGGCCTTGCCCGCGGACGTGCCACCGACCGTCGCCCGGTGCCGCTCGGCGAACAAGGTCTGCGAACGAGGCTCGGGCAGGGCGTCGAGGTAGACGAGCTCGTTCCACGAGGCGGGACCGGCGACGAAGACGGGGGCGGAGGTGTCCATGGGGAGCGACGCTACCCGGGCCGGCGCGCACCGGCGGCCCCGCGAGCGGGCGACCCCGGGAACGACGAAGGCCCGGAACCTTGGAGGTTCCGGGCCTTGTGCCTGGTGGAGCTAGGGGGATTCGAACCCCCGACCTTCTCATTGCGAACGAGACGCGCTACCAACTGCGCCATAGCCCCAGAGCGAGGTCAACATTAGCACCTGATCCGAGTGCTTCGACAATCCGTCGTCCTCGCGGCTCCCCCGCGGGGTGCCTACCCGCCCGAGACGCGCCTGCGGGCCAGGATCTCGTTGAGGTCCAGACCCAGCGTCTCGGTCTTGGGCTTCTTCTCGTCGCCCGCCGGCGGGGAGGCGGGGCGCGCCGTCGCGGGCACGGCGGGAACCGTCGGCACCGTCGGCACGGTCGGCACGGTCGGCACCGCCACCCCGGCTTGCGTCGCCTCGGAGGCAGGACGCGGCGAGGCGAGCGGCGCGACGGGGACGGCCACCTGGACCGGCGGGACGCCGGTCTCGGAGGCCGTGGGCTTCATCGTGTACGTCGGCCGCGGCACCGGCACGGGCTCCCAGGCGCCGCCGGGTTCGCCGTCGGTCGGCCGCGCCGGACGCTCGGGTCTGGCCACGTCGTCGGGCACGGCCTGGACGGGAGCCGCCACCGTCGCGACGACCTCGACCGCACCCGGCTCCTCACGGTCCCGGTCGTCGAACAGCTCGCCGCCGCTCGCGCCGCTCCGGGGGCGCGCTAGGTCGGACTCCTGGTCGACGCGAGCGGTCGAGCCGGTCGAGGGCCGCCGGTCCCGGCCGCGCGCGGCCCCACGTTCGAGGTCGGCGGGCGTGACGCGCGGGATCATCTGCGTGTTCGTCTGCGAGGGCCGGACGGCGTGGCCGGTCACGCGCGACGGGTGGACGTTGCGGGGCGCCACGGGGCTGCCCTGGACGGGCCCCCGCGAGGCGCGTGCGGCGTTCCGGGCGGCCGCGCGTCGGTCCGCGAGCCACACCGTGTCGGCCCTGCGCGCGGCGAGCGCCGCCTGGCGTCCCAGGACGAGGACCAGGACGAGCGCCGCCGTCGGGCCTGCTGCGACGTACCAGGACACGAGGCCGAACCCGACGGCGACCCACGCGCCCGCGGTCGCGAGCAGCAGCAGGATCGTCAGGACCAGCCGACGCCGTGCGGCCTTGGCGCGGCGCTCGAGCAGCGCGATGCGTGACGGCGAGGGCTTCTTGCGCTCCGGGAACGGGTCGTCGAACCCGCCCTCGGCGCGGCGCCCCGGCGGGATGGACGGGCGCGGGTCTCCCGCACGGACGTCGGCATTCATGGTCTGCGGCCCCTCCTTCGACGGCGGCCGGTGGCCGGTGCTGCCCCCGGCCGTGACCTGCTGGACTTCTCGCGGTGCGCTCGCGCCGACGTCGGAGACCCGGAGCACGAGCCCGACGTCCGGCTCCGTGGCGACAGCCGGCCCCAGGAGCAGGGAACGGCCCTCGGCAGAGGCCAGGTGACCGCGCGCGTCGCCGCGCTCACGTCGCCCCGACGACACGCCCAGGACCCGGAGCGAGCCGGAGAACCTGTCCTCCACCCGGGAGTCCAGGAACTGCTGACGCTGCTTGACGCGGTGCGGCACGTAGTAGGCGAACCAGAGCACGAACAGGGCGAGGACTGCCACGCCTGCCGAGCCCGTCGTCGATTCCACATGCCGACCGTAGGCGAGCGGCCAGGTGCGCACCCGGACGCCGGACGGCGTGTCGGTCCTTTTCCCCGACCGGACCATGCACTATGGGGTCTCGCGGCGCCGCTCCTGCCACCGCGTCAGGAGCCCGTCGGGGACCTCCTCGGTCGTGATCGCGAACGTCCGGTGGTCGCACCACGCGCCCTGGATGTGGAGGTAGCGCTCGCGCACGCCCTCGTCCCGCAGGCCCAGCTTCTCGACGACGCGCAGGCTCGGACCGTTCTCGGGGCGGATGTTGATCTCGATGCGGTGCAGCCCGAGGACCTGGAAGCAGTAGTCGACCGACATCGCGACCGCGGTGGGGATCACGCCCCGGCCCGCGACGTGCTCGCCCACCCAGTACCCGATGCTCGCGGAGCACAGCGACCCGTAGGTGATGCTCGACACCGTGAGCTGGCCGACGAGCTCGCCGTCGAGCTCGACCGCGAACGGCAGGGTCGTGCCGGCGCGCGCCTGCGCCGAGAGGATGCGCACGTACTCGCCGAACGTGGGCGGTCCCCCTCCGGTGCCGGGGGTCGGGGAGGTCGCCTCCCAGCGTTCGAGCCACGAGGCGTTGCGGGCGCGCAGCGTCATCCAGGCGTGCCCGTCCTTGCGGCGCAGGGGCCGCAGCACCACGCTGCCGTCGGTCGCGTCCTCGCGCAGCGTCACCGGCCAGGGTTTCGACATGCTCCAGGTGCGCGCGAGCTTGTTGGTCATGATTCCCGTGCCCATCGATCGTCCGTCCTCGGCTGCAGAGCCCGAGACGTCGTGCCTTCGAGCACCAGGATCACCGAAGTGAGGCCTGGTGGACAGGGTGTATCACGACCTGGTCGGTCGGCACCAGCAGGGAGGCCGAACCGGTACGGCGGTCCAGCGAGCAGGCCCGGCCGCCCGGCACACCACCGTCCCCGCCGCCGCCCCTCGCGCGCTCCGCGATCCGGACCTTTCCGTCCGACGACGGCACGCCGGACACTTCTTGCCCGAACCTTTGCGACAATAGGCGCATGAGTGGCCCGGTTCAGCCCTATCCCTTGCATGGAAGCATCGAACCCGAGGACGCGAAGGAGATCCTCCGAAAAGCCATCCGCACCGCCCGATCCGCCCGCACCGAACGCCGCCGCGACGAAGCGGCCCAGGCGATCGCCGACGTGATCGAGACCATCCCCGAGGTCCTGTCCGCGCGGTGCGTCGCGACGTACGCGGCCCGCCCCACGGAGCCCGGCACCACGGCGATGCTCGAACGACTCTCGGCACGCGGGGTCCGCGTGCTGCTGCCGGTCCTCGGCGCCGGCCTCCAGCGCGACTGGGCCGAGTTCGACGGCGCGCACGACCTCCAGGTCCGCGCTCCCGGACGCCCCCCGGAGCCGAGCGGTCCTGCCCTCGGTGCCGCGGCCCTCGCCGACGCCGACGTCGTCATCGCCCCGGCACTCGCGGTCGACTCGAACGGCGTCCGCCTGGGGCAGGGCGGCGGCTGGTACGACCGCGCGCTGGAGCACGTGCGGCCCGGCACCAAGGTCATCGCGGTGGTGTTCCCCGAGGAGGTCTACGACGCGAGCGACCGCCCGCTGCCCCTCGAGAAGCACGACCGCACGGTCGACGCGGTCGCGACCCCCCTCGGATGGCGCTGGATCGGGCAGGACTGACCCGCTCCCCGACCCGCTGGAACAGCACGAAGGGGCCCGCCCGGCAGATGCCCGGGCGGGCCCCTTCGTCGCGCTCACCGGTCCCCTCGAGGGCGGGACGGGCGGACGGGGTGCGTGGCGTGGGCGGGCCGGGGGGGCCCCCCCCCCCCCCCCCGCGCGCGTCAGGGGACGAGCGTCAGCTCGTCCTTGGCCGCCTCCTGGACCGCCCCGGCCGTGAACGGCCACGCGTACGTCTCGCCCGCGGCCCAGGTGCCGAGCTGGTCCTCGTAGTGCTTCGACGCGGGGTGCCCCGAGGTGCCCGTGACCGTGACCCAGGTGGAGGCGTCCAGGTCGTCGAGGTCGACGACCATGCGCATCGACGGCCCGGACGTGACCTCGAAGCTCCCCGACGACGCGTCCCACGAGGTCGCGTTGACGATCGACGAGCCGCCCGGCATGGACACCGTCCGAGGGTTCATGTACGAGCGGACGAATCCCGGGACGGCGTCGTTGTCGAGGACCACGTGGCCGAGGGACAGGGTGTGCAGCTTGCCCCACTCCCAGTCGGTCGTCTTCTTCGACAGCTCGGTCGTGAGGTCCAGGCGGGCCGAGGTGATCGCGCGGTTGAGGACCTCGTCGCGGGTCTCGACGACGCTCACGGTCTGCCGGTCGTCCCAGAAGGCGTTGGTCTCGTCCTCGAGCATGTTCTGCACGACGGCCAGCCAGCGGCTGCCGCCCGCGGGGCGGATCGACTCCGGCAGGTCGTCCCAGAACGTGATCTCCAGCAGGTTGCGCCAGACCGCCGCGAAGTAGGCCGCGGCCGCCGAGTCCTTGTCCATGTGCTGGTCCCAGTCGGCGAGGAGCTCCTGGCCCTCGGCCGCGAAGTCGTTGCGGACGCCCTTGCTGTTCTCGATGTCCTGCTCGAGCAGCGGGATCACCAGCGCGGCGGCGTACGGGCTCCAGTCGTCGTTCTGGATTGTGTTCATGGTCTCGACGTCGACCTTGCGGCCCGAGTCGATCTCCTCCTGGAGGAGGGCGCGGATGCGCTGCGAGCGGTAGCCGTAGTCCCAGTCCGTCGTGAGGAACGGGGTGGTCCCTGCGGGGAGCACGGCCTGGTTCGCCGCGACGACGAACCCCTCCTCAGGGTCGACCACGCCGGGCATCTGCGCGTCGGGCACCCAGCCGGTCCAGTCGTACCGCGCGTCCCAGCCCGGTCGTGGCCACGTCCCGTCGGACGGCACCGGGCCCTCGATGCTCGCCCGGACGGGGATGCGGCCCGGAGCCTGGTACCCGATGTGCCCGTCCGTGGTCGCGAACACGATGTTCTGCGCGGGGACCTCGAAGAGCGCCGCCGCGTCCTTCATGTCCTGCGCGTCGGTCGCGAGGTTGAACGCGAAGACCGCGTCGGCGGTGTGACCGGGCTCGAGCGCGGTCCACTGGAGCGAGACCTCGTAGTCCCCCAGCGGCGTGCCCTCGGTCGGGGACTGCGCGACCTTGTCCATGGGGAGCACGGTCGAGACGATCGGGCCGTGGACCGTCGAGCTGATGTCGAGCTCGACGTCCTCGCCGCCGTTGACCTTGATGGTCTCGGTGCGGGTCTCGAGGGGCACCCAGTCGTCGCCCCGCAGGTAGGTGTCGTCACGCACGCGCTCGATGAAGAAGTCGGTGACGTCCGCCCCCATGTTCGTCAGTCCCCAGGCCAGGTCGGCGTTGTGGCCGATGATGACGCCCGGGAAGCCGGCGAACGAGAAGCCCGAGACGTCGAACCCGCACGCGGGACCGACCTCGTTGCAGTGCAGCCCCACCTGGGCCCAGACGCTGGGCGCCTGGAGCGAGAGGTGGGGGTCGTTGGCCAGCAGCGGCTTGCCGCTCGTGGTGTGCTCCCCCGAGACCACCCACGAGTTGGAGCCGGTGCCCTCGCCCCGGCCGACGAGCACGGGCACCGCGGCGAGCGCCTCGTCGGCGGCCGCGACGGCCGTCTGGAGCTCGCTGCCCGCGAGGGTCGGCAGGTATGCGGTCTGCTCGGCGTCATCGATCTCGATCCCGACGGGCTCGCTCGTGGTCGGCACCTCCGCCGGGTCGAGGATGGGCCGGTTGGCCTCGGTGGGGTACGTCGGGAAGAGGGTCCCCACCCGGGCCACGTCCTGCGCGACGGCGGCCGGGTCCGCGGTGCCGCTCGGGGCACCCGCGAGGCCCCCGTACGCGATCGCGCGCTCGAGCTCGTCGTCGTAGTTGCCGCGCAGGTCCCAGGCCATGGCCTTGAGCCACGCGAGCGAGTCGATGGGGTCCCACGGCTCGGGGGCCGGCACCGAGACGCTCGTGCCGAGCACGGTGTACTCGAGCGCGATCTCGCTCGGGTCGCGGTCCTCGATGTAGGCGTTGACGCCGTCCGCGTACGCCTGGAGGTAGGCCTTGGTCTCCGGGGCGAGGATCTTCCACTCCTCCTCCGCGACCAGGCGCCAGCCGAACGTGCGCGTGACCTTGTCGGCGTCGATCGCGACCTTGCTGTCGCCGACGAGCTCCGCGAGGCGGCCTGCGGTCACGTGGCGCCGGTAGTCCATCTCGAAGAAGCGGTCCTGCGCCTGGACGTAGCCCTGGGCGCGGAACAGGTCCTCGGGGGTGTCGGCGTAGATCTGGGGAACGCCCTGCGCGTCGCGGAGCACGCTGACCTCCGCGTCGAGGCCCGGCAGGGTGAGGTTCCCGTCCGTCTGCGGGAGCGGTCGGCGCACGGTCGCGACGGCGAACACCGACACGGCGACCAGCAGCAGGACCACGAGCGCGGAGATCGCGATCATGGCCCGGCGGGCACGAGAACCTCCCCGTCGGGCAGCAGGGACGGGCGGCGAGGGGTCGCCGTGGACTCCGGCGGGGACATCAGCAGACACGGTGCGAGACTACCCCGGGCAGGCCAGGCGTATGATTAGCACTCAGTAGCCCCGAGTGCTAGTCCGGCCCTGCCCAGCGACAGGCACCGGACGCCGCGGACCAGGCTCGCGCCCGGCCCGTGACGACCGCACTCCACCCGCGACCTCTTGAGGAGAGACCGTGCCCACCTACGCGTACACGTGCACTGCCTGCGGCCACGCCTTCGACATCCACCAGGCGTTCACCGACGATGCTCTGACCGTGTGCCCCGAGTGCGGCGGCCGCCTGCGCAAGGTCTTCTCGTCGGTCGGCGTGACCTTCAAGGGCTCGGGCTTCTACCGCACCGACTCCCGCTCCTCGAAGTCGTCGAGCACGGGCTCCACCACGTCCTCGACCCCGTCGAAGTCCTCGGACGCGGGCGGGTCGTCGACCTCGGGCTCGACGTCCTCGGGCTCGTCGTCCTCGGGCTCGTCGTCGAGCGGCGGGTCCACGAGCAGCGGCTCGTCCGGCTCGTCGACGCCCTCCGCGAGCTGACACTCCCCCGGGCCGTGCACAGGTAGCCGGTCCCGCACCTCGTCCACAGGCCGCCGGCCCGCTCGTCCGGAGGCCCGCACCGGTCGCCTAGCGTCGGCGCATGCCCTCGCCGTCGCCGTCCGCCCTCCCGTCGGGCCGCCGCCCGTCCGCAGCCCGACGGCGCCTGCGCGCCCTCCTGTGGCGCTCGCGCCTCGTGGTGCTCGCCCTGGGCTGCGGGCTGGCAGCCGCCGTCGTGGTCGACCGCCTGAGCCCGCCGCCGCTCGCGACGCGTCCCGTCGTCGTCACGGCACGCGAGGTCGAGGCCGGCACCGCGCTGACCACGAGCGACGTCGCGGTCGTGCAGGTCGCGGTCTCCCTCGCCCCCGAGACGTCGCTGACCCGGGCGAGCGACGCCGTCGGGCGGTCCACGTCCGTCGCGCTGCCACGCGGGCTGACCCTCACCCCGTCCCTCGTCGCCGCGGGCGACCTCGCCACCGCGGCCCCCGCCGGGACGGTCGTGACGCCCGTCCGCCTCACCGACCCCTCGGTCGCCGCCCTGCTGCACCCGGGCGACCGCGTCGACCTGCTCGCCGTCACCGGGAGCTCCGCGGGACCCGGCGTCGGCACCCACCTCGCACGACGGGCCCTCGTGCTCGGAGGAGCTCCCACCGAGCCCGCACCCGGGGGGCTGCTGGGCGGCGGCACCACCGAGGGAGGCATCACCCTCGTCGCCGTGCTCCCCGAGGAGGCCGCGGCCCTCGCAGGGGTCGGCGAGTGGGGCGGGCTGTCCGTCGTCCTGGTGCCCTGACGGTGCGGCCCCACCCCGGGGGCATGGCAGGATCACCTCCAGCCCCGCCGGCCCGGCACGTGTCCTGACCTGGGCGCACGCACCGGTCGGCCCGTCCTGACAGGAACCCCGGATGAAGAACGTGCTCAACGGATTCAAGAACTTCGTGCTCCGCGGCAACGCGATCGACCTGGCGGTCGGGATCGTGATCGGCACGGCCTTCACGCTCGTCGTCACCTCGATCGTCTCGGGCCTGATCAACCCCCTCGTCGCGGCGATCTTCGGCCAGAAGGACCTGTCCGAGGTCGGGAACTTCACGATCAACGGCGCCGACTTCAGCGTCGGCCTCGTCCTCGACTCCGTGTTCAAGTTCCTGTGCGTCGCGGCCGCGCTCTACTTCCTCATCGTGCTGCCCATGAACCACCTCGCCGCACGGCGCAAGAAGGGCGTCGAGGACGAGCCCAAGGCCCCCGCCGAGGACGTCCTGGTCCTGCAGGAGATCCGCGACCTGCTCGCCGCCCAGAACGCACGGGCAGCAGGCGCGTCCGCACCGGTCGCCGCAGGTCAGGCAGAGGGCGCCGGCCGGCTCGGGGGCCCCGGCAGCCGCTGACCCGCTGCCGCCCGGCGCCCGGCCGGGGTGGGCGTGCGGCGAGCCAAGGACGCTGCCGTTCTCCGCACACCCGCCGGCCCGGGCGGGCCGCACGAGACGCCTCGCGACGCCCGCGGCTCTCACGAGGCGCCGGTCTCGGGTGGCATCAGTCTCAGGTGGCGTCCGGCCTCACGACCAGTGGGGCGGGACGTCGCGCAGGAGCTCGGCGTCATGGTTGTCGGCCGCCGCCCCCGGGCGCACGTCGCCCCAGGCCGCGGCGTCGTCGTCGGACCCCAGGCCCGCGACGCCCGCCTGCTCCGTCCCCGGACGCACGACCCGGCGCGAGCGGCGCCGCGGCGCGGGCGCACCCGCCCCGGGTGCGGGGTCGTCGGTGGGCGTGATCGGGTCGGCGGGGCACATGCCCCCATTCTCTCAGGGGGCACCGGTCCCGTGGCGCCCGCAGCGGCACCGGGACCCCGTGGGGCCCCGGCCGCGCGGGGCTGCGGCGGCCCGCCAGGGGCCGCGCGCACGCGTCAGTCGGTCCCGAACTCGTCGTCCGCGACCGTCGGCACGACGACGATGCGGTCGGCTCCCCCGGTCTGCGCGATCCCGCCCAGCTCCGGCAGGCGCGCGTCGCGCACCGACTGGACGACTCGGCGGATGCGCTCGGCCTCCTTGGCGGGGTCGAGGAACGCCGCGGCCGACCACACCTGCGCGACGACCCAGCCCGTGCGCTCGAGGCGTTCCGCGAGCTGACGGTCCCGGACGCGGACGCTGGCCTCGGCGACGTACGCGTCGTCGTCGGTCAGGACCGCGACCAGGAGCTCGCCCGGGATGTCCGGGTGCCCGACGACGAGCGGGATCCGGTCCCCGCCCACCACGCCGTAGTCGGTCTCGACCGCGAGCCCGGCACGCCACAGACGCTCGGCCAGGTCGATCACGAGCCGGTCGGGGTTCCCTCCGACGTCGACCCCGTTGCCCAGCGTCACCTGGTCGGCACGGCCGTTGCGCTGCTCGGCGAGGTCCAGGACCTCCGCGAGGAGCTTCGCGCCGCGCCCGCGCAACCGCTCGGGGTCCAGGTCGGACGCCGTGAAGCACGTGACGACGCGCAGCCGGCGCCGGGTCGAGCCCAGCGTGTCGAGGAGCATCGCGTCCCCGCCCGGCGCGTTGAGGACGCCGAAGCGGTGCAGCACGCGGCCGTGCGGGGTGCGCCCGTAGCCGACCGACAGGACGATCGCGTCCCGGGAGAGACCCGCGACGCTCGACAGCTCGGCGACCACGACGGGCTCGGTGCGCGCGCCGGAGAAGAAGACGGCCAGGGCAGGGTTCTGCCGGACCTCGCCGAGCAGCGCGTCCCGGATCCGGTCGGCGTGCAGCGAGCTCACGGTCACGATCGCGAGGGACTCCTCGGGCCGCGTCATGGCGTGCTCGATCGCGACCTCGACGACCCGGTCGACCTCTGCCTGCGTGCTCTCGACCGCGCCCGAGGCAGGGTCCGGCATGCCGGCGCCGTCCACCAGGTCGAGGTGGACGAGCGGCTCGGCCCGGGGCAGCGGGCTGGGGCGCAGGACCCCCTCGTAGCCGTGGGCGGCGAGGAAGGCCGTGAGGTACGGGTCGCGGCGGGTCCCGCCCGCGGACAGCGCGACCGTCGGCAGGATCGCCGCGAGCTCGCCCACGGTCGAGCCCGAGGCGGCCCGCGGGTCGCCGAACACGACGACCTGACGGCCGCGGGCGAGCGACGACAGGACCAGCTCGACCGGGATGTGCTGCACGGCGTCGAGGATGACGAGGTCCACGGTGCGCGCAGCGGTGAACAGGTGCGGCACCAGGGTCGGGGACGCGACGGTGCACGGCCGCAGCCGTCGCAGGACCTCGGGGTAGCGCTCGTGGGCGTCCCGCAGGCTCGTCATGCGTCCTTCGAGCAGCTCCGTGAACAGGGCTTCGGCCTCAGGACGCTGGTCCCTCATCGCACCGCCGAGGTGCTCGCGGACGGCGACCCGCACCGGGGCGGACAGGGCCGCGACGTGCGTGCGGTCGAGGTCGCGGAACCGGCGGGCGAGCGCTTCGAGGCCCGCGCCGTCCTGTCCGGCGAGCGCCGGGTCCTGCGCCAGGATCTGCTCGAAGACCGAGCTCCACCAGGCGAGGTCGAGCTCGGGCCCCACGAGGTCCGCGTCGACGCGACGGGCCGACAGGTCGTCGAGCAGGTCGCCGAGGCCCTCCTCGCGCAGCGTGCGGAGGGCAGCGGTCCTCGCGGGCAGGTTCTCGAGCGAGTCCTGCTCCTCGCCGAGGCTCGCGAGGCGCACGGCCAGCTCGGTGAGGGGCAGGTCGAGCAGGTCCGACCCGACGGGGGTCGTGGCGAGCACGGGGTCGAGGGCCTCGAGGTCGATCCGCACGGCCTCGTACGTGTCCTCGATCGCGGCGAGCCCCTCGGGGAGCGTCGGCCACCCGCCCCGCGGGCACTGGGCCTGCCACACGGCGCGCTGCTCCTGGACCTGGACGAGGGCCGCGTGCAGGTCGGCGACCCGGACCCCGGGGCGGAGCATGTCCTTGGCCTGCCGGCGCAGGCGGCGGCGGTGCGCCCAGCCCATGTCGATGCCGTTCTCGGCCCGCCACTCGCGCGAACCGGTGGCCTCGACGAGGTCGGTCGCGGTGCGCTCGAAGATCATGGGCTGGAACGCGTCGAGGGTGCCGCGCATGCCGCCGAGCATGCGGAGCTGGTCGCCCCACTGGCGCACGGACGTCGCGGGGGTCAGGCCCGTGGTGGTCGCGACCGAGAGCACCTGCTCGCGGAGCTGGGGCAAGGTCTGGGTGGACAGCCGTCCGACCCGGACCAGGGCGTCCTGGGCGGCCTCGGCGCTCGTGATGTCGGCGCCGAACCACGGGGTCGACGTGGACCGGAGGGTGAACGCCCCGACCTCGGCGGCGCGCACGAGGCGCGCCGTGAGCTCGGCCCGACGCTCGGTGCCGATCCGGACCGTGACCTCGGGTCCCAGCCGGACCGTCGTGCCGGGGGCCGGCCGCTGCGCGGTGAGCCGGGCGAGCGCCTGCAGGGCCGCGTAGGCGGACACGCCCCAGGGCTCACGCACGAGGTGCAGGGACTCGATGTAGCCGGAGAGCTGGGCACGCGCGCCCAGGAGGCCGTCGCGGACCCGGGCGACGGCGTCGGTGTCGATCGCCTCGCCCTCGGCGGCCATGGCGCCGAGCAGGCGGTGGGAGGCCGTGGTGCGCCAGGTGGGCTCCGGGGCGATGTCGAGCAGCAGGCCGTCGAGCCCGAGCTCGTCGAGCCGGGTCGTGAGCGTGTCCGCGGCCCGGCGGTGGCCCGGCACGTAGAGGATGCTGCGGCCGCTCGCGGCGGCCTCCGCCACGACGGCCGCGATGGTGCCCGCGGTGTCGGCCCCGGGGGGAGCGTCGACGAACAGGTGGCTGCCCGTCGCGAGGGCGTCGATGACGTGGCGCTGCGCCGGGTCGAGGTCGCCGACGCCGCGTTCCTGGGTGGGGTCCGCGTCGCCGACGCGCGGGGCCGGGAGCTCGCGCTCGAGAGCGGCCGCAGCCTCCTCCGATCCGGCGAGGGCCGCGACGACCTCGTGCCGATCGAGTCCCGGGGCCAGCTCGTCGAGGTCGTCGACGAGGACCTGGCCGGGGTGGACGAACGTCCCGACGAGGACCCGGTGCGTCAGCTCGAAGTCCCCGAGGACGGCCTTGCCCACGGCCGTGATGCGGGCCAGGGCGTCCGAGGGGTCGAAGCCCGCGGGCGTGAACGCGCTGCGCGCGAGCGTCACGGGGTCGATCAGCCCGCCGTGGGCGCGCAGGGTGCGGGCGAGGACCGGGTTGATCTCGACGGTCGGCTCGAGGGTCAGGTCGTAGTCGGTCTCGCTGTCGCCGCGGGGCGTGAGCGTCAGGGGGCGCAGCAGGACGGGCGCGCGCACGGTCCGCGGCAGGGCGGGTTCGGCGTCAGGCCCTTCAGCGCCGTCGTCCTGCCCGACGGCGCCGCTCGCCCGGGTGCCCGGGGCGGCGGGCCGCGCGGGCTCGGACAGGTCCGGCTCGCCGGTCGTCGGGCCCGCCGGCAGTCCCGTGGCGCCGTCGATGGTCCGGCTGTACGTCGTCCCGGCGACGTGCGCGAGCGCGGCGACGTCGTCGGTCGCGAGGCGTGAGGGCTCCCCCTCGGTCCAGGTCGTGACACCGATCGCCAGGTAGGTCGGCGCGACGCCGTAGCGCTGGGCGTGCTCCTGCGAACGGACCACCACGGCGCGCGCGCGCCGACGTGCGGCCGGCAGGGAGGCGCCCTCGCGGAAGAGGTTGGACAGGCGGGTCGGGCGTCCTGCGAAGAGCTGGGCGACCCCTGAGGGGTGCGCCGCGGTGAGGTCGACGACGGCGTCCCCCAGCAGCCCGATGTCGGCGAGGGAGGAACCGCCCGCGAGCTCGACGAGCGAGGCACGCCAGGACCGGACGGCGTCCTCGACGAGCTCGGCCGTGGTCGGCGGCTCGACGAGCGCGGGCTTCGCGAGCACCGTGGCCCCCTCGGCGCTCGGGGCCGCACCTCGAACGGCGCTGTCGTGCGCGTTCTGGTCGGTGAGCGGCCGAGCGGGATCGGCCACGTGCTCGTGGGCAGATGGGTTGCGGGCGGCTGCGTTCACTCTCGCACGCTAACCGTCCCGTCCGCCGGAACGGGTACCGGCACGCCGTGGGCGGCGACTTCACGTCACGGCCGACGACGGCGGTCCCGCACGGGGTGGTGATCTGAGGAGAGAACCGGCTCCGGTGCGTCCGCTGCGCAACGTTGCGCCGGGGCAGGGCCGAGAAGATGTGAGGACGGTGCGCACCGCGCAGGGGGCAGGCGATACGCACCGTCAGAGATGATTCTGCAAGGTCTTTCGCAGTTCGTCAAATGGGTCCGCGCACGATGTGATCACGCGGAGATGGACGACCGTCCAGGACGGTGTGACCGATTCTTCGTGGACGCCCGGTCGGTCGCCCGGGCGCTCCGGGACGAGGGCCGTCCGGGCGCGTGCCGCGCGACGGCCCCGACGCACCACGGCCACACCTCGGCGAGGTGCGGCCGTGAGGTGGGCGGCGCCGTCGGGCGTGGAGGCTCCCCTGCCCGGGCGAGCCGGTCAGCCGAAGAGCTTGGGCCCGTGCTTGAGCAGGACCGCCGCGATCATCAGGACGACCCACGTCGCGGTGAGGAACACGTCCGCGTCCGACCGCACGAAGGACAGCGCACGCTCCTGCGCCCTCGCGGGCAGGTACAGGTTGTCCTCCAGGATGTTCCAGTGCAGCAGCGTCATGAAGACGAGCGTCGTCGAGAGCGTGACGAGCAGGCACCAGGGGCACAGGGCGCCGATCACGAACATCGACTGGTAGAAGAGCCAGTACGCGAAGATCAGGCCCAGCGTGTAGACGACCTGCGCCGAGAACATGAACCAGCGCGGGAACCGCACGCCCCCGAGGCTCGCGACCGCGATCGTGATGACCACCGGCTCGGCGATCAGACCGAGGAACGCGTTGGGGAAGCCGAAGAGCGACGACTGCCACGCCACGCCCACGGCCCCGCAGGACAGGACCTCGTTGACGTTGCACGAGAGCTCCGCGGCAGGGTTCGCCGCGAGGAGGACCGCGTCGTAGGACAGGACGAACGAGGCCGTGAGGCTGATGAGCGCGGAGACCAGCATGGTGCCGAACACCCACTGCCTGCTGTGCCGGAACCCCTTGATGCTCGACGGGTCGGTCGTCGTGTCGTCGTGCAGAACGTCGCTCATGCGTGAGGCCCTTCCGGCGATGGCCCCCGGCCATCCCCGGGAGCGTCTCCAGCCTAGGTGCGCGGCGCTCCCTGCACGTGCGGGTGCGGCGTCTCGCGGACGGGTCGCGATCAGCAGGTGGACCAGGTCGCGTCGAATGCGGGGCAGAACGCCGCGCTCCCCGTCGGCAGGCCTTTTGAGGGGACGCGCAGGGAATACCCGGTGACGCCATTCTTGAAATACCTCCGAGCACATGCCGTCAATGTTCGCCACCACCTTGCCGACCGGTCGGGCGGCGGCATTCATTCCGCGCGGGACGGGACGGGCGCCAGCGGGTCGGCGACGGCCCCGTGGGTGACGGCCGAGGGTTCGCGGCGTGACCTGGCCGGACACCGCTGCGGGCAGGCCCGGGAACCGGTCCCGCCCGCCGCCGGAATCCTGCGAGAGGCCCGCACCGGCTCGTTCTCCCGCGCGGGTCCACGGAGCCGACATTCGGTTCGATCTTCAACTACCTGAGTGCCGCCGCGCGGGGCCCCGGACCGCCCTTTCCGCGCACCGCGCCCGCAGACCTCCGAACGACCGCGGAGAAAATCCTCCAGCCGCGATCAGCAGTCGCGACGACCCCCGGGGACGTCCCCGGTCGGGGCGGCCCGCCGCGCACCTGCGCTCACGCCGGTGTAGACCGGGAACCAGGGCGCGCACCGCGCCCACCGGCAGCAGAGGAGTCCCCATGCCGTTCGGGTACCTCGTCCCCGTGCTCCTCGTCGCGTGCTGCACCTCGGCCTCCCTCGCGCCGGCACGCCGGTCCCCACGCCTGGGCCGCCTGTCCTTCCGCATGAGCGTCCTCGCCAACGAGCAGCCCTTCGCGCTCCTGCTCGTCCTGGTCGCGATCACGGCGCTCGCGCTCGGCGACGGGGACCTGGGCACGGTCGGCGGCCGCGCCGCCCTCGGCCTGGCCGCCCTGACCGCGGCCGGTCTGGCACTGGTGTCCCGTCGCGGCCTGCGGGCAGCACCCGCGCTCGACGAGGCGCTCGTTGACGGGCTCCGCACCGGACCCGGCAGGGTCACCAACCGAGGGCTGCCCTGGGCCCGGATCCTCCTCGCCCCGTTCGCGATCCGCCGGCACGACGTCGCCCGCGTGCGCGACCTGCCCTACGCCGACGGAACCCGCCAGCACCGGCTCGACGTCTACCACCCCCGGGTGCGCCCCGCCGACGGCCCCACCCTCGTCTACTTCCACGGCGGCGGGTACGTCAGCGGGCGCAAGGAGCTCGAGGCCCGTGCGATGCTCTCGCGGCTCGCGAGCCACGGCTGGGTGTGCGTGAGCGCGAACTACGGACTGCGCCCGACGACGAACTTCCCCGGCCACCTGGTCGACGCCAAGCAGGTGCTGGCCTGGGTCCAGGACCACGGCGCCCGCTACGGCGCAGACCCCGCGCGCGTCGTCGTCGCAGGCAGCTCCGCGGGCGCGCACCTCGCGGCGCTCGCCGCCCTCACCCCCGGCGACCCGCGGTTCCAGCCCGGGTTCGAGGACACCGACACCTCCGTCGTCGGGGCCGTGTGCCTCTACGGGTACTTCGGCGAGTACTACGGCAGCGGCCGAGACCGCGACGTGGAGTCCGCACCGGGCGACTACCTGCGCCCCGACGCCCCACCGTTCCTCGTGGTGCACGGCGACCAGGACACCATGGTCCCCGTCGAGGGGGCGCGGCGGTTCGCGGCGCGGTTGCGCGAGGCCTCGGGCCGACCCGTCGTGTACGCCGAGCTGCCCGGCGCGCAGCACGGGTTCGACCTGTTCCACTCGATGCGGTTCGACGCCGTGGTCACCGCGGTCGAGGAGTTCGCGGAGCGGGTCGTCGTGGCACGGCACCGGGCACCGGAGGCGTCGAGTGCGTGTGAGGTGTCGAAAGCGCGTGAGGTGTCGAGGGCGCGGGGCGAGCGGCGCGACGAGAGGTAGACCGTCAGTGCCCTGGCATGTCGCGGGGAGGTACTGGTGCGCCTGGCCAGATTCGAACTGGCGACACCCGCTTTAGGAGGGCCGGCATAGAGCGGGCGTCTTCGCAGGTCAACCCAGGTCCGCTATAGCGGCGGGGGAGGTCTGGGGGAGGTCCAGAAACCCTTCAGGTTGCCCCAGTTCGGCATGGTCTGACCGGTTTTTGCGCAGGGCGAAAGTCCTGAACAGTATCAAGCACCCGTAAACGGCGAACCATCACGGAACAGCATGTTCGGCATGTGTCCGCAAACGACATCCAGCACCCCCGCGAGACACCCGCTGTCGTGGAGCGGGCGCCTAGGAGTCACCTCTGCCGGGGACAAGGCGCGCTAAGGATCGGGACCTCGCCTGCCGACGAGTAGAGCATGGCCAAGAACAAGGCAGCCCCCGCGCGCCGCACCCTGTCCCTGTCCCTGCTCACTGCGGTTGCACTGCTGCTGTCCCCGGTCCTTGCCTCACCAGCCACAGCGGCACCGTCCGCCGCCTCCTGGGCGTGCTCTCTCAGCGGGTGGGGGTGCTTGGCGTTCTCCGGGTACGACGGGACCTCCACGTGGGGGTACCCGGTGAACAACGGCAGCAACTGCACCAACTACGCGGCCTACCGGCTAGCATCCAACGGTGTGCCCAACCCGGGGAACCTTGGTAACGCTGGTGACTGGGACACCAACGCCCTGGCGAAAGGCAAGGGGTTCACGGTCGACTCCACCCCTGCACCCGGTGCCATCGCCCAGTGGAACCAGTATGAGAAGGGGGTGAGCAGCGCAGGGCATGTCGCGTATGTCGACTATGTCGAGGGTGACCAGGTGTGGCTGTCCGAGTCCAACTGGTCCGGCCCGTCGAAGCTCCGGGTCGCGAACAAGAGCGAGGTCGGCAGGTTCATCCACTTCAAAGACCTGGGATCGTCGTCGGTCGAGAATCGCTGGGTGGCGTTCCAGGCCAACACCGGTGACCTCCACGTCACCGACGGCTCCACGACCTGGAACCTGCGCCAGGGCATGGCCGCAGGGACCAGCCCGTCCATCACCGCACTCGGCGGCGGGTACCGGGCGGCGTTCCAGGCCAACACCGGTGACCTCCACGTCACCGACGGCTCCACGACCTGGAACCCGCACCAGGGCATGGCCGCAGGGACCAGCCCTTCGATCACAACCCTGGGCGCGGCTACCGGGTGGCATTCCAGGCCAACACCGGAGAGCTCCATCTGTCTACAGACGGGGCGACGACCAACACACGACAGGGCATGAAGCCTGGGAGCAGACTCTGAGCCGTCCCCGGGTACGTCCTCGGGACCTGCTGGCTGGACAACCTGCTCCTCCCCCAGTCGTGCAAGCACGCCGAACTGATCTCAGAACGCGGACCAGAATCGGCTCAGACTGGGCGACCCATGCGAAGAACATGGGGCATGATGCGGTTCATGGCAGAACTGCGTCCAGAAGAGGTCTGGGCCAAGGCATGCATCGAGGCAGCTCTCGGAGGTGTCACCGCCCAGCCGCACGACGACGGCAGCAAGAACGCGATGCACGACCTGAACCTCATAAGGGGTGGTGTCGTGTCGTGTTCGGTGCGTGCGAGGTCACCGCCGCAGCCGACCAGAAGGCCATCGAGACCTGGAACGTCGCAAACGGCGATCAGGAGCCGTGGATCGAGGACGGACTGGCCGGTGGCTGCCTGCTCACCCTCCGCCCCGGGTGCAGCATCAAGACCCTGCGGAAGGAAGCACCAGGGCTGCTGCGCCGTCTCGAGAACGACCCCCACGACACGGACGCGACGGAAAGGTGAAGCGCCCTGGGTCTGATGGAGGCTCGCGCTATTTGATTCCGACCAGCAGATTGCGGTCGTTGGGGACAGCATAGAACGCGTTCTCGAACTCGGCGGGCGGGATGTCGCCGAGGTAGCCGTGGAGTCGCTGCGTGTTGTGCCAGTGCACCCAGCCGAGCGTCGCGAGTTCGAGGTCCTCGACGGTTCTCCAGGGGCCTGATCGTGCGGGTCCGCGGACGAGTTCGGTCTTGTAGTAGCCGTTCACGGTCTCGGCGAGGGCGTTGTCGTAGCTGTCGCCGACGGTGCCGATCGACGGTGTGGCGCCGATCTCCGCCAATCGTTCGCCGTAACGAATCGATGTGAATTGACTACCCGCGTCGCTGTGACACCGCAGATCGTCGTGGTGGGCGCCACGGGACCAGCGGGCCATCTCGATGGCGTCGAGGACCATCTCGGTGCGCATGTGCGACGCGACCCGCCAGCCCACGATCATCCGGGAGAACACGTCGATGATGAAACACACGTAGGCGACACCAGCCCACGTGGGCACGAACGTCAGGTCCATCACCCAGAGCCGGTTCGGGGCGGTCGCGGTGAACTCCTGCTTGACCAGATCCGGGTGCCTGGCCGACGTTGGATCCGGACGCGTGGTCTTGACGCGCTTTGAGCCTGGATCCGCCGAGCCGGTTTCTGGAGCGGATTGAGCGGTGCTCGTGGATGGCCTGACTGTCGGTGCTGACGGGGGGGCGCGCGGTACCTGCCGGTCTGCCCGGCTTTTCCACTTTCGGTCCCTTCTCGTCGGGACAGGGCTTGCTGGTCAGGTGGCGGCTGTCAGT
>NZ_JAMXIO010000039.1:0-30621 GCF_059651515.1 Oerskovia sp. 140933 | reverse complement strand
GCTCCCGGGGAGCGGGGCGACGGCCTGCGTCGCACGGTCGGCCGAACGGGACGGTCGCTGTCGCGACCGCGGGCGGACCGACCCGGTCAGATCCCGAGCGCCGCCGCGACGTCCGCGCGGACCTGGTCGAGACGCGTCCGGGCGAAGGCCCGGGCTGCCGTGAGGTCGTCGTAGCTCGCGTCCGGGGCGACCGGGACGATGACCTCGAGATAGCACTTGACCTTGGGCTCGGTGCCGCTGGGGCGCACGATGACCCGCGTCCCGTCCGCCGACAGCAGCCGCACGCCGTCGGTCGGGGGCAGGCCGTCGAGCCCCTCGGACAGGTCGAGGACCTCGGACACCCCCGAGCCTGCGAGGGTTCGCGGGGGAGCCGCGCGCAGGCGCGACATGGCGGCCGGGATCTCGTCGAGGTCCGTGAACCGGGCCGAGAGCTGGTCGGTCACGTGCAGGCCGTGAGCGCGCGCGAGGTCGTCCAGGGCGTCGACGAGCGTGCGCCCCTCGGCCTTGAGCCGGTTCGCGAGCTGCGCGAGGAGGAGGGCCGCGCTGATGCCGTCCTTGTCGCGCACGTCCTGCGGGTCGACGCAGTAGCCGAGCGCCTCCTCGTAGCCGTAGACCAGGCCGTCGACGCGTGAGATCCACTTGAACCCCGTGAGCGTCGCGGAGTAGCCCAGGCCGTGGCTCTCGGCGATCTTGCGCAGCAGCCGCGAGGACACGATCGAGCTCGCGAAGAACGGGGGCGCTCCGTCGGTGCCCCCGGCCCCGCCGGGCGTCGCGCGCCTGCCGATCTCCTCACCCAGCAGCGAACCCACCTCGTCGCCGTGCAGCATGCGCCACCCGTTCGAGCGGGCGGTCTCCGCCCCCTGGTACGTCCCGACACGAGGGTCGTACACCGCGAGCGCGCAGCGATCCGCGTCGGGGTCGTTCGCGATCACGAGGTCCGCCTTGGCGTCCTGCGCGTAGGCGAGCGCGAGGTCGATCGCCCCCGGCTCCTCCGGGTTGGGGAAAGCCACCGTGGGGAACAGCGGGTTCGCCTCGAACTGCTCCGCGACGCTGATGACGTCGGTGAACCCCGCATCCTTCAGGACCCGGTCGAGCACCTCCCCACCCACGCCGTGCAGCGGGGTCGCGACGATGCGCAGGTCGCGCGCGGCGCCGTCGGACAACCGGCCCACCGACTCGACGTAGCCGAGCGCGAGATCGCGCCCGAGGACCGTCCAGCCGTCCGTCGCGCGCGGGACGCGCGCGGCCACGGGCGCGCGATCGATCGCGGCCGCGATCTCGGCGTCGTACGGGGGGACGATCTGGGCGCCCTGCCCGGAGTCCGTGACCACGCGCCCACCGAGGTACACCTTGTACCCGTTGTCCGCGGGCGGGTTGTGGCTCGCGGTCACCATGACGCCCGCGTCGGTGCCCAGGTGGCGCACCGCGTACGCGAGCACGGGCGTCGGCAGCGGGGAGGGCAGGATCGACGCCTCGAGGCCCGCGGCCGTGAACACCGCCGCGCTGTCGAGCGCGAACGTGTGCGAGTGGTGGCGGGCGTCGTACCCGATCACCACCCGGGGCGTCTGCCCCGGGAGGGCGTCCCGCAGGAACGACGCGAGGCCCGCCGCAGCCCGGATGACCACGGCCCGGTTCATGCGGTTGGGGCCCGCGGCCATCTCGCCGCGCAGCCCCGCCGTGCCGAACTGCAGGGTGCCGGCGAAGCGGTCACGCAGCTCCGCCCGGGCGCGGGCGCGCAGCTCGTGGTCGCGCGGGTCGGGGGAGTCGGCCTCGGCCAGGAGCGTGCGCAGCTCGGCCTGGTCGCGCGGCTCGGGGTCCGCCTCGATCCAGGCCTCGACCTGCTCCAGGAAGGTCGCGTGGTCCTGCCCCGACTCGTAGCCGGGGTCGTCCACGTCGAGGTAGTCGGGTCGGTTCGTCATGTCACACCAGCTTCGCGATCTCGGCGAGCAAGGAGCTGATCCGGGGGCCGGCCGCCTGGCCCGCCTCGATGACCTCGCCGTGCGAGAGCGGCGTCGGGCTGATGCCCGCGGCAAGGTTCGTCACCAACGAGATGCCCAGGACCTCGAGCCCCGCGTGCCGCGCGGCGATGGCCTCGAGCGTGGTCGACATGCCGACCAGGTCCGCACCCAGGATGCCAGCCATGCGGACCTCGGCGGGGGTCTCGTAGTGCGGGCCGGGGAACTGGGCGTACACGCCCTCCCCGAGCGACCCGTCGACGGACCGCGCCAGGTCGCGCAGGCGCGGGGAGTACAGGTCCGTCAGGTCGACGAACGTCGCGCCCTCGAGCGGGGACGTCGCCGTGAGGTTGATGTGGTCCCGGATGAGCACCGGGGTGCCCGGACCGTGGTCGAGGTTGAGACCGCCGCAGCCGTTCGTCAGGATCACGGTCTGCGCGCCGGTCGCGGCCGCGGTACGCACCCCGTGCACGACGTGGCGCACGCCCTTGCCCTCGTACAGGTGGGTGCGCGAGCCGAGCACCAGTGCGTGGCGGACCGAGCCGTCGGCCCGCTCGATGCGGATCGAGCGCGTCGTCGCGACGTGGCCCGCGACCGCGGGCTTCGAGAACCCGGGGATCTCGTTCGTGGGGATCTCCGCGACGACGTCGCCCAGGAGCTCGGCCGCCCCGCCCCAGCCCGAACCGAGCACGAGGGCGACGTCGTGGCCCTCGATCCCGGTGGCTTCGGCGATGTGGTCCGCAGCGGCGCGGGCCACGAGGAACGGGTCGGTCGTGGGGTCGTCGAGAGACAAGGTCGTCGTCATAGGACGAGGCTAACCGTTCTGAGGCCCCGCGCCGCCCGGAACGCCCGTCGTCGCCCCGGCCGGTCGGCTTGTCCGCATGCTGACACGAAACCTCCTCGGATGCTGACAGAATGGCACCCGTGACGAACGAGAACCCCGACCTGCAGGCCACCCGCATCGTGATCCTGGGCGGTGGACCCGGAGGCTACGAGGCGGCTCTCGTCGCCCGACGGCTCGGCGCCGACGTCACGGTCGTCGAGCGCCAGGGGCTCGGCGGTGCCGCCGTCCTCACCGACGTGGTCCCCTCCAAGACCCTCATCGCGACCGCCGACTGGATGACGATCGCCGACCGTGCCGCCGACCTCGGCATCCGGCTCCCCGTGGACACCGCGAAGGCCGCGCACCCCGCGATGCGCCGCCACATGGTCGACCTCGACGCCGTCAACACGCGCGTCATGGCGCTCGCGGCCGCACAGTCCGCCGACATCCACGCACGCCTCGAGCGCGAGGGAGTGCGCGTGCTGCTCGGCCAGGGCCGGCTCGACGGGCCGTCGCGCGTGCACGTCACGCTCCAGGAGGACGCGGAGGAGGTGCTGGTCGAGGCCGACGTGATCCTCCTCGCGCTCGGCGCGACCCCGCGCGTCCTGCCGACCGCCGTCCCGGACGGTGAGCGCATCCTCACGTGGACCCAGCTCTACAACCTCAAGGAGCTCCCCGAGCGCCTGATCGTCGTGGGGTCCGGCGTCACGGGCGCCGAGTTCGCGGGGGCCTACAACGCGCTCGGGTCGGACGTCGTGCTCGTCTCGAGCCGGGACCGCGTGCTGCCGGGCGAGGACGCCGACGCGGCCGAGCTCATCGAGGGAGTCTTCCGCTCGCGCGGCATGACCGTCATGTCCCGCACGCGCGCCGAGGCCGCGGTCCGCACCGAGGAGGGCGTCGAGGTCACGCTCGCCGACGGGCGGGTGGTCAAGGGATCGCACGTGCTCCTCGCGGTCGGGTCCATCCCCTCGACCGCGGGCATCGGGCTCGAGGAGGCGGGAGTCCGCCTGACCCCGGGCGGTCACGTGCAGGTCGACAAGGTCTCGCGCACCTCGGTGCGCGGCATCTACGCGGCCGGTGACTGCACGGGCATCCTGCCGCTCGCCTCGGTCGCGGCGATGCAGGGTCGCGTGGCCATGTCGCACGCGCTGGGTGACGCGGTGAGCCCCATCAAGCTGCGCACGGTCGCGGCGAACATCTTCACGGCCCCCGAGATCGCGACCGTCGGGTACGGCGAGGAGAAGCTCAAGGAGCAGGGGTCGCGGTACGTGACCACGACCCTGCCGCTGGCCCGCAACCCGCGCGCGAAGATGCTCGGCATGCGCGACGGGTTCGTCAAGCTGTTCGCGCACCCCGAGGCGAGCGTCGTCCTGGGCGGCGTGGTCGTCGCCCCGCGCGCGAGCGAGCTCATCTTCCCCATCACGCTCGCGGTCGCGCACCGTCTCACGGTCGACGACGTCGCCGAGGCCTTCACGGTCTACCCGTCGCTGTCGGGGTCGATCGCGGAGGTCGCTCGCATGCTCCACCACCGCGAGGACTGAGGCGCAGGCGCCGTCGGTCCGTCGAGGCGTCGGGCCGACCGGCTGCCCCGGCGGGGGCGCGCGGGACGCCGGTGCGACCGGTCGCCCGACCGGCCCAGGCGGGTGCGGACGGCGAGGCCCGCGCACAGCACGACCGCGAGGCCTCCCGCGACGGTCTGCCAGTTGAGGGGTTCGCCCAGCAGGAGCGCGGCCCACGTGATGGTCAGCACCGGCTGGACGAGCTGCACCTGGCTGACGTGGGCCATGGGGCCGATCGCGAGACCGCGGTACCACGCGAAGAAGCCGAGGAACATGCTCACCACCCCCAGGTAGGCGAACGCGGCCCACTGTGCCGGGGTCCCGACGGGCACGAGGTCCGCGACCGATCGGACCGTGAGCACGAGCATCAGGGGTGCGGCGAGCACGAGCGCCCACGACACCGTCTGCCACGAGCCGAGCTCGCGGGCGAGCAGGCCGCCCTCGGCGTATCCCGCCGCGGCGGCCACGACCGCACCGAACAGCAGCAGGTCGGACCATCGCAGGGCGAGAGCGCCGCTGCCCTGGATCGCCGCGAAGAGGACGGCCGCGGCGGCGCCGACGGTGGCGAAGGCCCAGAAGGAGCCCGCCGGCCGTTCGTCGGTGCGGAGCACGACCGCGACGGCCGTCGCGGCCGGCAGTAGGGCGACGACGACCGCGCCGTGGCTCGCCGACGCGGTCTGGAGCGCGTAGGAGGTCAGGAGCGGGAACCCGACGACCACGCCGGCCGCGACGACCGCCAGGCGTGCCCACTGCGAGCCGCGGGGGAGGCGCTGGCGGGTCGTCGCCAGGGCGGCTGCGGCGAGGAGCGCGGCCACCACCGCGCGGGCCGAGCCCACGAACAGCGGTGGCAGGCCATCGACGGCGACCCTCGTGAACGGCACCGTGAACGAGAAGGCCACGACGCCCAGGAACCCCCACCAGAGGCCGGGCAGGCGGGATAGCGCAGGGCGCTTCTGACCGATAGCGCTACTGTGTTCTCTCATGAACGACGATAGCAGTGGTCGCATCGTGGCAGCGCTCCGGCGGTGGATCGACGACGCCCCACCCGGCGCGCAGCTCCCGTCGAGCCGCGCCCTGAGCGCGGAGCACGGCGCGAGCCCGGTCACGGTGGCCAGGGCGATCCGGACCCTGGTCGCGCTCGGGCTCGCCGAGACCCGACCGGGCGTCGGGACGTTCACCCGGCTCGTGCGGACCCCACGGCCCGTCGACCACGCGTGGCAGACGGCAGCCCTGGGGGCTCCGCACGGACGCGCCACGCGGCTGTCCGGGACGCAGCGCACCGCGGCCCCCGACACCATCGGCCTGCACTCCGGGTACCCCGACCGCGACCTGCTCCCCGAGCGGCTCGTCCGGGCGGCGACCTCGCGCGCCTCCCGGACGGACGCCGCCCTGACCCGAGCCCCGGTCGCGGGCCTGCCGGAGCTCCGGTCGTGGTTCGCGACCGAGCTCGCGGCCTCCGCGCCGGTCGGCGTGACGCCCGCGACGGCCCGCGACGTCCTGGTCCTCCCGGGCAGCCAGAGCGGCCTGAGCTCGATCTTCCGGGCCGTGGTCGGTGCCGGTCGGCCCCTCGTGATCGAGTCCCCGACCTACTGGGGGGCGATCCTCGCCGCGGCCCAGGCGGGCGTCACCCTGGTCCCGGTCCCTTCCGGGCCGCACGGACCCGACCCCGACGACGTCGACCGCGCTCTCGGGTCGAGCGGTGCCCGAGCGTTCTACGCCCAGCCCACCTACGCCAACCCGACCGGGGCGCAGTGGTCCGCACGGCTCGGCCGCGACGTGCTCGACGTCGTCCGCCGGCACGGCGCGTTCCTCGTCGAGGACGACTGGGCGCACGACCTGGCGATCGACACCGATCCTCGCCCGGTCGCCGCGTACGACGACGACGGGCACGTGATCTACCTGCGCTCGCTCACCAAGAGCGTCTCGCCCGCGCTGCGGGTCGCGGCCGTGGTCGCCCGGGGCCCTGCACGCGACCGCATCCAGGCGGACCTCGGAGCCACCTCGATGTACGTCAGCGGGCTCCTGCAGGCGGCTGCGCTCGACGTCGTGACCCAGCCCGCCTGGCGCAGCCACCTGCGTGGCGTCCGCCCCCGGCTCCGAGCGCGCCGTGACCTGCTCGCCGAGGCGTTGCGTGAGCACGTCCCCGAGGCCACCCTGGACCGCGTGCCGGCCGGTGGGCTGAACCTGTGGCTGCGCCTGCCGGACGGGACCGACCTCGACCTGCTCGTGCGGGAGTGCGAGGCCCGCGGCGTGCTCGTCGCCCCGGGCGGGGAGTGGTTCCCCGCCGAGGCCCCGGGACCCTGCGTCCGGCTGAGCTATGCCGGTCCTGACCCGGACCGCTTTCCCGAGGCCGCCCGGGTGATCGGCGAGGCCTTGCGCGCTGCGCGCTGAGTCCGGGCTGCCCGGGCTGCCCGGGCTGCCCGGTCAGCCCGGTCAGCCCGTGGTCTCCGGGGCGGCCGCCTCCTTCTCCTCCCCGGGCCGGACGACGGCCACGAGCGGGCGGTGGTCCGACGAGACGTCGTCGAGGACCTGGAAGCGCTCGAAGGCGAGTCCCGAGCCGAAGACCCAGTCGATCCGGTGGCGCGGCGCCGTGGCGGGGGACGTGAGGTCGTCCGCGTTCCCTGCGTCGTCCTGCCCGCTGAGCAGACCCCGGGACTCGACCAGGTCGATCTCCTCCCAGCCGGGCTCGGCGTTGAGGTCGCCGGCGAGCACGAACGGCCCGTCGACCGGTTCGGCGGCGAAGAGGGCGTCGAGCTGGTCGAGCCGGGTGGGAGTGTTCTCGCGACGGTGCTGCAGGTGCACCGAGGTCACGCGCACGCCCTCGGACCAGGTCGCGTCGGACCCGTCGACGGGTGTCACGGTCGCGGAGATCGCCGACCGGTACTGGGGCCCGGCGCCGTAGGGCAGTGCGAGCCGCGAGACGTCGGCCACGGTGACGCTCGCGGGGTCCCACAGGATCGCGTTCCCGAACTGCCGGTCGGCCGCGCCGACGAACACGACCTCCATGTCGGTGGCGCGGGCGAGGTAGGTCGCCATGTCCACGCCACCGCCCAGCACCCAGCCCCGCGAGACCTCCTGGAGGGCCACGACCTGGGCGCCCGATCCCCGGATCGTCGCGGCGACCTGGTCGAGCTCGACCGACGGCGTCGCGCTGACCCCGTAGTGCAGGTTCCAGTCGAGGACGACGAGTCCCTGCTCGGTGCTCGTCGCGGCTGCCGGGGCGTCGTCGGGCAGGTCGATCGACTGCACGACGACCCCGCCCGCGGCCAGGACCGCGACGCCGGCGACCACCGGGAGGGCCACCCGCACGCTCGGCGGCGCGACGCGCGCGGCGGCCGCGGTGCCCGCCGCGGCCGCAGGGAGCGGCGGCGTGCGGCGCAGCCCGGCGAGCGCCAGCACGAGCGCGACCACGACCGGCACCACGGCGTTCGGCACGGGCAGGGGCACGTCGTAGTCGAGCTGGTAGACCAGCAGGGGGAGGATCAGCCCCAGCCCGACGGCGGTGCTCGCCCCGGCCAGGCGCAGCCAGCCGATGTCCCGGGCAGGCCGGGTCAGGGCGTGCACGACGGCGTCGGTCGAGGCGACCGCCAGGCCGACGACGCAGATCAGGAGGGCCCAGGAGAGGAACCCGTCGACCTCCTCCGTCCGGCCCGGCAGCACGAACACGACGACCGTCACGGCGAGCATGGCCACGAGGTCGGCCACCCTGCCCAGCAGCGCGAGGACGGCGCTGCCGCCCGGTCGGCTGGACCGTGCGGTCCCCCGGACGGTGGTCAGGCCGACCAGCAGCGCGGCGACCGCGACGCCTCCGGCAGCCACGGTCAGGGGGAGGCCCGTCTGCGCGGAGACGAAGGCCGGGTTGCCGAACACCATGATGCCCAGCGCGAGGTACGGGCCGAGCACCCAGAGACCGCGGGCCCCGGGCGCGGCCGTGTCGCGGCGCAGCAGCCACGCCGCGACCACGGCGAGGCCGCCGAGGGCGAGTGGGCCCGCCCAGGCGAGCAGGCCCGTGCGCCAGTAGGCGTCCCACGTGCCGTACAGCAGGCTCACGCCCGCGGCACCGAGGACGCCCAGTGCGACGCCCAGCGCGACCATGCGTCCGTTCGCGAGCGGCGACCACGCGCCGCCGACCCTCTCGGGGGAGTCGTCCCCCGGGACGGGACGGACGCCGCTCACGAAGCCGGCCACGATGACGAGGGTGGCCACCGCGAGGGCCGTACCGCCGAGCCCCAGCCCGTAGCGGGCGGAGCCGAGCGTCCCCTCGGACCCGGCCGCGATGCCGAGGCCCTGCAGCCCCAGGCGCCATGCCACGAGGGCCAGGACGGCGCCGAGCGTGACCCGGCCGGAGATCGGGAGCCGGGCCGCGATGATCGTCACCGCGAGCGCCGGTGCCGCGTAGGTGACCAGGGCGGTCCCGGCGGCGACGACCACGCCCGCGGAGAAGGCACGGTCCAGCAGGGGGCCGCTCGCCCGGATCATCTCGACCGCGAGCGCCGTGACCACGGTGAGCAGGAGCAGGCGGGCGGCGTTGCCGCGGCCGAGCCGGGTCACGTGGCGGGCCGCGTGGGAGAGCTGGCGCCTCGTGGGGAACGGCGTCGCGGAGCCGGAGCCGGAGCCGGAGCCGGGGGCGGGCAGGGGCGCGACCGCATCGGGGGTGGCCAGGGCCCCGGGGGCGGCGCCGGTCGGCGTGGGGGCGACGAGGGGGGTGGCCGCCGGGGCCGTGACGGGGCCGACGGCGCCGACGGCGACTGCGGGGGCGGCCGGGCGCTCGGCCGCGGCCGCGACGGCGGGGGTGGCCGGTGCGGCGTGCTCGGCGGGCGGGGTCGCGCCACCCTTGGCGGGCTGGGCCAGGGCGAAGCGTGCCGCGCGCTCGCGCCACGCGGAGACCGGCACCGGCGTCGGAGTCTCGGTCGGCACCTCGACCCGCTCCCACGCGGCGGCACCCGCCGGTGCCTGTTCCCGGGCGGTGGCCACGGTGTCCTGTGCCGGCCCGGTGCCGGTGTCCGCCCGGACCGCCGTGGTGCGTGCCGTGACCCGGCCGGCTGCGCCGGCGGTCGCGGGCGGGCCGACGGTGGGCGTCCCGGGCAGGGGCAGCGCCGCGGTCCGGGGGCGGGAGACCGGCAGCGTCCCGGTCGAGGGGGACGGCTGCCACGACGAGTCCGCCTGGCGCTCGAGCGCGGCCTGCTCGGCGGCGCGGCGCTCGGCGCGGGTGAGGGGCCGGGCGGGGTCGGCCTCGCGCCCGGTGGGAGGGGGGCCGGTCGGGGATCGGCGGTCGCCGGGGTCGGGGTCGTTCGTGCGGTGCTCGTCGGTCACGGCCCGACCGTACCCGGGGCCGGTGGCGCTGCGACAGTGGCGCACGGGACGCACACGGCGCGACGGGTGGCTTCACCCGACCGACACACCGGCCGACTATGACCGACCTCACATGAACGGGTCGCTCGTGCCACACTGAGACTCAGTCGTCGACGACCCGGGCCGCCGCTCACCGTGCCGTGCCCGGGAGGGAGGCCAGCATGACGAGCAGCACCCCCGTGCAGGACCCCGGGGTGGTCGGCCACGTCGTCGGGGGCCGACGGGTGGACGACGCCGACCGGTACGGTCCCGTCCACGACCCGTCGACCGGCCGCGTCACGGGGCGCGTGGCGCTCGCCTCGGCAGCGGACGTGGACGCCGCCGTCGCCGCGGCGCTCGCGGCCTTCCCCGGCTGGTCCCGGACGGGGCTGTCGCGTCGCGTCGAGATCCTCTTCGCGTTCCACGAGCTCCTGCGCTCGCACCGCGACGAGATCGCGCACCTGGTCTCGGCCGAGCACGGCAAGGTCGTGAGCGACGCCCAGGGCGAGGTGGCGCGCGCCCTGGAGAACGTCGAGTTCGCCGCCGGGATCCCGCACCTGCTCAAGGGCGGCTTCAGCCAGCAGGTCTCGACGGGGGTCGACGTGCACGAGGTGAGGCAGCCGCTGGGGGTCATGGCAGGCATCACCCCGTTCAACTTCCCGTTCATGGTGCCGCTGTGGATGATCCCGACGGCGATCGCGTGCGGCAACACGTTCGTGCTCAAGCCGAGCGAGCGCGACCCGTCGGCCTCGTTGCTCGTCGCGCGCCTCCTGTCCGAGGCCGGGCTGCCCGACGGGGTCGTCAACGTGGTCCAGGGCGACCGGGTCGCGGTCGACCGGCTCCTCGAGCACCCCGACGTCGCCGCGGTCAGCTTCGTCGGCTCGACCCCCGTCGCACGTCACGTGTACGAGACGGGCACGCGCCACGGCAAGCGTGTCCAGGCCCTCGGTGGGGCGAAGAACCACCTCGTCGTCCTGCCCGACGCCGAGCTCGACGCCGCGGCGGACGCTGCGGTCTCGGCGGGGTACGGGTCGGCGGGGGAGCGGTGCATGGCGATCTCGGTCGTGGTCGCGGTCGGCGACGTGGCCGACGCCCTGGTCGAGGCGATCCGCGTGCGTGTGCTGGGGCTCGTCGTCGGGCCCGGGAACGACCCCGCCTCCCAGATGGGGCCGCTCATCACGGCCGAGCACCGGGACCGTGTCGCGGCGCGCGTGGGCAGCGCTCTCGAGGAGGGCGCGCGCCTCGTCGTGGACGGACGCGACGGCCCGCCCGTCGGGCCGGGGCCGGGCGGCGAGGACACCAGCGGCGGGTTCTTCCTGCGTCCGAGCCTCGTGGACCACGTGCGGCCCGAGCACACCGTGTACCGCGAGGAGGTCTTCGGGCCCGTCCTCTCGGTCGTGCGCGTCGAGGCGTTCGACGACGCCCTGCGGCTCGTCAACGAGAACCCCTACGGCAACGGGGCCGCGATCTTCACCCGCGACGGGGGCGCGGCCCGCCGGTTCGAGGTCGAGGCGCAGGCCGGGATGATCGGCGTCAACGTCCCCATCCCGGTGCCCGTCGGCTACTACTCGTTCGGCGGGTGGAAGGGCTCGCTGTTCGGGGACTCCCACATGTACGGGCCCGAGGGCATCCACTTCGCGACCCGCACCAAGGTCGTCACCTCGCGGTGGCCGGACCCCGCGACCAGCAGCATCGACCTCGGCTTCCCGCGGACGCGGTGAGCGACGGGCCCGGACGAAGGGTGGTGAGGACCTGATGGCGGACACCGCGGGCGGGACGGCGCGCAGCGAGCGCGACGACGCCCACGTCTTCTACTCGTGGTCGGCGCAGGAGCTCGTCCGGCCCGTGACGGTCGCGGGCGGCGAGGGAGCCTGGTTCTGGGACACCGACGGGCGCCGCTACCTGGACTTCGCGTCGCAGCTCATCAACCTCAACCTGGGGCACCAGCACCCCGTGCTCGTGGGTGCCGTCCAGGCCCAGGCCGGACGGCTGGCGACGATCGCGCCGTCGTTCGCGAACCCGGTGCGCAGCGAGCTCGCGCGGCTGATCGTCGAGCGCGCCCCGGGCGGGGCCGACGGCGGGCTGAACCGCGTGTTCTTCACCAACGGCGGGGCCGACGCGGTCGAGAACGCGGTGCGGCTCGCCCGGCGCCACACGGGCCGGCAGAAGGTCCTGGCCGCCTACCGCTCCTACCACGGCAACACCGGCACGGCCGTGAGCGCCACGGGCGACCCGCGCCGCTGGCCCAACGAGGTCGACCCCGGTGTGCGGCACTTCTTCGGGCCGTTCACCTACCGCTCGTCGTTCGGGGCCACGACCGACGCCCAGGAGTGCGGCGCGGCGCTGCGGCACCTGCGCGAGGTCGTCGAGCTCGAGGGGCCCGCGACGATCGCCGCGATCCTGCTCGAGACCGTCGTGGGCACGAACGGGGTGCTCGTCCCGCCCGACGGCTACCTCGCCGGGGTCCGCGAGCTGTGCGACGAGCACGGGATCCTGTTCGTCGCCGACGAGGTCATGGTCGGGTTCGGGCGCGTGGGGGAGTGGTTCGCCGTCGACCACTGGGGCGTGGTGCCGGACCTCGTCGTCTTCGCCAAGGGCGTCAACTCGGGGTACGTGCCGCTCGGCGGCGTGCTCATCGCGGAACGCGTCGCCGCGAGCTTCGACCACGCGGCGTTCCCCGGCGGGCTCACCTACTCGGGGCACCCCCTCGCGTGCGCGCCCGGTGTCGCGAGCATCCACGTGTTCGAGGAGCAGGGCATCCTCGACCGGGTGCGCTCGCTCGGCGAGCGGGTCCTGGGAGCGCGGCTGCGTGACATGGCGTCGCGGCACCCCAGCGTGGGCGAGGTGCGCGGGCTCGGCTTCCTCTGGGCGATCGAGCTCGTCCGAGACCCCGCCACGCGCGAGCGCCTCGTGCCGTTCCAGGGGACCGCGGAGCAGAACGCCCCCATGGTCGAGGTCACCCGGGCCGTGACGGCGGGCGGCGTCTGGCCCTTCCCGCAGGTCAACCGCCTGCACCTCGCCCCGCCGCTCATCACGTCCGTCGAGGACCTCGAGCACGGCCTCGACGTCGTTGACGCGGCGCTCGACGTCGCCGACCGGTACGTCGTCGAACCCTCCGCCCACGGACGGCCCGGGTCACCGGCCGAGCACAACGGTCACCGCCCACGCCGCGCCCCGCCCCGCACACCCGAGGAGAACCCATGATCGTGCGAGCCGCCCTCACCCAGGTCCGCTGGACCGGCGACCAGGAGTCCATGGTCGCGGCCCACGAGCGGTTCACCCGCCAGGCCGCCGACCAGGGGGCGCAGGTCATCTGCTTCCAGGAGGTGTTCAACGCGCCCTACTTCCCGCAGGTCGAGGACGCCGCGTTCTACTCCTACGCCGAGTCCGTCCCCGGCCCGACGACCGAGCGCTTCGCGGCGCTCGCCAAGGAGCTCGGGATCGTGGTCGTGCTGCCCGTGTACGAGCTCGAGCAGCCCGGGATCCTCTACAACACCGCGGCCGTGATCGACGCCGACGGCAGCTACCTGGGCAAGTACCGCAAGACCCACATCCCGCACCTGCCCGGGTTCTGGGAGAAGTTCTACTTCCGCCCCGGCAACCTGGGGTACCCGGTCTTCGACACCGCGGTCGGGCGGATCGGGGTCTACATCTGCTACGACCGGCACTTCCCCGAGGGCTGGCGGGCGCTGGGCCTCGCGGGAGCGACCGTCGTCTTCAACCCCAGCGCCACGAGCCGGGGGCTGTCGAACTACCTGTGGCGGCTCGAGCAGCCCGCGGCGGCCGTGGCCAACGAGTACTTCGTCGGAGCCATCAACCGGGTCGGGTTCGAGGAGCTCGGGTCGAACGACTTCTACGGGACGAGCTACTTCGTGGACCCCGAGGGCGCGTTCGTGGGCGGGACGGCCGACGACCACGAGGAGGTGCTCGTGGTCCGTGACCTCGACCTCGACCTGCTGACCGAGGTTCGCAACCGCTGGCAGTTCTACCGCGACCGCCGGCCCGACGCGTACGGACCGCTGACGGCGCCCTGACGGCGGCGCCCAGCAGGCGCTCCGACCGCCCGGAGCCGGCTCCGGCCGGACCGACCGACGAACGAGAGGACGCACGTCATGGCACTGACCCTCATCACGGGAGGCACCGTCGTCGGGCCCACGGGGCGCTCGCGCGCCGACGTCCTGCTCGACGGCGAGCAGGTCGCCGCGCTGCTGCGCCCGGGCGACACGTCGCTCGGCGTGGACCTCGCCTCGGTCGCGGAGACCGTGGTCGACGCGACCGGCAAGTACGTGATCCCGGGCGGCGTGGACCCGCACACCCACATGGAGCTGCCGTTCGGCGGCACGGCCGCCTCGGACACCTTCGAGACCGGGACGCGCGCCGCGGCCTGGGGAGGCACGACGACGATCGTCGACTTCGCGGTCCAGCGCACCGGGGAGCGGGTCCAGGACTCGCTCGCCGCCTGGTTCGCCAAGGCCGAGGGGAGCTGCGCGATCGACTACGGCTTCCACCAGATCCTCGGCGGCGTCGACGACGACTCGCTCAAGGCCATGGACGAGCTCGTGACCGAGGGCATCACGAGCTTCAAGCTCTTCATGGCCTACCCCGGGGTCTTCTACAGCGACGACGGCCAGATCCTGCGAGCCATGCAGAAGGCCGCGACCAACGGGTCTCTGGTCATGATGCACGCCGAGAACGGCATCGCGATCGACGTCCTGGTGCGCCAGGCGATCGACCGCGGCGACACGGCCCCGGCCTTCCACGGCACCACGCGCCCGTGGGAGACCGAGGAGGAGGCCACGCACCGCGCGATCATGCTCGCGCGGCTCGCGGGCGCCCCGCTCTACGTGGTGCACATGTCGGCCAAGCAGGCCGTCGCCACGCTCGCCCGCGCGCGCGACGACGGCTGGAACGTGTTCGGCGAGACGTGCCCCCAGTACCTGTACCTGTCGCTCGAGGAACAGCTCGGAGCCAGGAGCGAGGAGTGGGGCGACTTCGAGGGTGCCAAGTGGGTCTGCTCGACCCCGCTGCGCTCGCGGGCCGAGGGCCACCAGGACGAGCTGTGGCGCTACCTGCGCACGGGCGACCTGTCCGTGGTGAGCACCGACCACTGCCCGTTCTGCATGAAGGAGCAGAAGGAGCTCGGGCTCGGCGACTTCTCCAAGATCCCCAACGGGATCGGCGGCGTCGAGCACCGCCTCGACCTCGTCTACCAGGGCGTCGTCGACGGGAAGATCTCGCTCGAACGCTGGGTCGAGCTGTGCTGCGCGACGCCGGCGCGCATGTTCGGGCTGGGTGGCCGCAAGGGAGTGCTCGCCCCGGGGGCCGACGCCGACGTCGTGGTCTACGACCCCGCCGGGCACACGTCGATCGGGTACACCTCGGACACGGACACCGCGCACGGGAACCGCAAGACCCACCACATGAACATGGACCACTCCGCCTGGGAGGGGTTCGAGATCGACGGGCACGTCGACGTCGTGATCTCACGCGGCAAGGTCCTGGTCTCCGACGGCGAGTACCACGGGCACCCCGGGCACGGGCGGTACCTGCGCCGCAGCACCTCGGCGTACCTGCGATGACGGGCCGGGAGCAGCCATGACCGCCGCCGGCACGGCCGACCGCCTCGACCTGGGCGTCGTCCTGCAGACCAACCCGCCCGCGTGGCGCGTCGTCGACCTCGCACGACGCGCCGAGCTCCACGGGTTCAGCCACGTGTGGACGTTCGACTCCCACCTGCTCTGGCAGGAACCGTTCGTCATCTACTCCCAGATCCTGTCCGCGACCCACCGCGTGACCGTCGGCCCCATGGTCACCAACCCCGCGACGCGCGACGTGACCGTGACCGCCTCGCTCTTCGCGACCCTCAACGACATGTTCGGCAACCGCACGGTCTGCGGGATCGGTCGCGGCGACTCCGCGGTCCGGGTGACCAACGGCAAGCCCGTGACCCTCGCCGAGCTGCGGGCAGCCGTCACGACCGTCCGGGGGCTCGCCGGAGGGCAGTCCGTCGAGTACCACGGCACGACCCTGCACCTGCCCTGGGCCCCCGACAGCCGCACCCCCGTCTGGGTCGCTGCCTACGGCCCGCGCGCGCTGGCGCTCGCGGGCGAGGTCGGGGACGGCTTCATCCTCCAGCTCGCCGACCCGGACATCGTGGCCTGGTCGATCGACGCGGTGCGCCAGGCCGCCGAGCGGGCCGGCCGCGACCCGGCCGAGGTGACCATCTGCGTGGCCGCACCCGCGTACGTGACGGACGAGACGCCGTCGGGCACGGGTGGGGACGGGCCCGCGGACGGGGCAGGGCGCTCGCTCGCGCACGCCTACGACCAGTGCCGCTGGTTCGGGGGCATGGTCGGCAACCACGTCGCGGAGATCGTCGCGCGCTACGGGGCGGGGGAGACCGCCGGTGCGGGAATCCCGGCGGCCCTGACCGACTTCGTCGCCGGGCGGGTCGACTACGACTACAACGAGCACGGGCGCGCAGGGAACACGCACACCGCGTTCGTGAGCGACGAGATCCTGGACCGGTTCTGCCTGGTCGGGCCGCCCGCGCGGCACGTCGAGCGGCTGCTCGAGCTCAAGGCGCTCGGCGTCGACCAGTTCGCGCTCTACCTCCAGCACGACGCGAACGACGAGACGCTCCAGGCCTACGGCGAGCTGGTCCGTCCTGCGGTCCAGGAGGCGGGCCGGGTCCGGGAATGACCCCCGGCCGGTGGGTCAGGCGAACAGCTCCTGACCCACGAACGCCCCCTCGTCCCCGCCCAGCGTGGCGCCCTCGGCGATCCCGCGCGGCACGGCCCAGATCCCGGAGCCCGTGTGCCGCAGGTACTCGCTCATGAGGTCGTGCTTGGCGAGGGCGTTCTGCATGGGCACGTACTGGGTCGCGGGGTCGCGCACGTACGCGAGGAAGAACAGCCCCGCGTCGAGCCTGCCCAGCCCGTCCGAGCCGTCCGTGTAGTTGTAGCCGCGCCGCAGCATGCGCGCGCCGCCGTTGCTCGTGGGGTGCGCGAGGCGCACGTGGGACGCCGGGTCGATGAGCGGGACGCCCCCGCGGCCCGCGGCCTCGAAGTCGGGCTCGGTGCGCTCCTCGCCGCCGGACAGCGGCGCCCCCGAGCCCTTGGTGCGCCCCACGATGGTCTCCTGCTCACGCAGGGGCGCGCGGTCCCACGTCTCGATCGTCATGCGGATGCGGCGCGCGACGAGGTACGAGCCGCCCGCGAGCCAGTCGGCCCCGTCGCCCGGCGCGACCCACACGTGCTCGTCGATCGCCGAGGACTCTTCGGACGTGATGTTGGCCGTGCCGTCCTTGAAGCCGAACAGGTTCCGGGGCGTGGGCTGAGCGGTCGTGGTCGAGGACGTGCGCCCGTAGCCGAGCTGGCTCCAGCGCACCGACGCGGTGCCGAACGCGATGCGCGCGAGGTTGCGGATCGCGTGGACCGCGACCTGCGGGTCGTTCGCGCACGCCTGGACGGCGAGGTCGCCGCCGCAGCGCGCGTCCTCGAGCATGTCGCCCGGGAAGTGCGGCAGGTCCGCGAGGAGATCGGGCTTGCGCCCGTCGAGGCCGAACCTCGCCGACCCGTCGGCGGCCGTGAAGAACGAGGGGCCGAACCCGAACGTGATCGTCAGCCCGGAGGCGGGCAGGCCCTCGGCCTCGCCCGTGTCGTCCGGCGGCGCGTCGTACGGTCCGGACACGGGCCCGAACTCCCCGGCGGGCAGGCCCTGCGTCATGCGCGAGGCCGCGAGCGTCCACGCGCGCAGCAGCGTGACCACCTCGTCGCGGTCCTGGGTCGTGACGTCCCAGGTCGCGAAGTGCAGGCTGTCCTGGACCGGGGTCGTGATCCCGGCCTGGTGCTCGCCCGTGAAGGCGAACGCGCCGTCGCCCTCGGCAGGACCTGCGCTCGGCGCGGAGTCCCGCGCCGAGGCGGTCGCGCTCCCGGCGAGGAAGCCTCCCGCGAGCCCCGCCCCGGCCAGCCCGACGCCGGCCATCCCCAGGACGGCTCGCCGCGAGATGCGGCGCGCCTCCCGGGGCGGCTCGGTCGGTCGCGTGGGGTCACCGGGTCCGGTGGTCCCACGGGGTGCGTCGGGCCCCTCGAGGGCGGAGGAGCCGGCGTCGGGCTGGTCTGGAGCGGTCGTCATGGTGCGTCGGTCCTCAGAGCACCACGGCGGCGGTGAGCTGCGAGAGCGGCTCGCTCAGCGAGTCGACGGCCTGCGAGAGCGCCTTGACCTGCTCGGGCGTGAGGTCGGTGTAGAGCACGAACCCGTCGCCCTGCTTCTGCTCGTCGAGCAGGCCCTGAAGGGCCTGGAAGCGCTCGTCGAGCGTCGTGGCGAGCTCCTCGTCCTTGGCCGAGACCACGTCGCGCAGACCGTCGTAGGCGACCTTGGCGCCGTCGACGTTGGCCTGGAAGTCCCACAGGTCGGTGTGCGACCAGATCTCCTCCTCGCCCGTGACCTTGCCCGTCGCGACCTCGTCGAGCAGGCCCTTGGCGCCGTTGCCGATCGCGGGCGCGTCGATGCCGTCCGCGAACGACGCCTCGTGCGTGCGGTCGAAGAGCTCCTGGGTGTCGGCGAGGAGCTGGTCGGCGTACTGCGTGCGCTGCTCGGGGGTCAGGGCCACGTAGGTCTCGCCCCCGTTGGCCTCGGGTGCGGGCTGCCACAGGTCCTTCTCGAGCAGGTGCCAGCCGGTCCACTCCTGGCCCTCCTCGAGGTCGGCCTCGCGCAGGTCCATCTTGGGGTCGAGGTCGCCGAACGACTCGGCCACGGGCTCGATGCGCTCCCAGTGCACGCGCACGGGGGCGTAGAGGGCCTTGGCGGCCTCGTCGTCGCCCGCCTCGTAGGCGGCCACGAACTCCTGGGTGCCCTCGAGGAGCTGCTCGGTCTGGTCCTTGACGTACGCGACGTAGTTGGTCGAGGCCAGGGCGATCTGGTCGGCGACCGCCCCCGTGGGCTCGATGTCCTTGCCCGAGTCGGTCACGGTGAAGTCGGAGCGGATGCCGTCGCCGATCATGCCGGGCTTGCACGCGGTCACGTACTCGCCGGGCTTGGCCGTGAGCACCAGGTCGCGGCTGATGCCGGGGCCGATGTTCTCGACCTCGGACACGATCCGCAGGCCGTCCTCGGCGAGCAGGTAGAACTCGGTCACGTCGTCGCCCGTGTTGGTCACGGTGAAGACGATGTTGCCTGACGGCGCCTCGGCGGCCGAGAGCGTGCACGCGTCGGCCGACGAGTCGACCGTGAGCTTCGCGGAGCCGGCGGCCGAGCCGTCCGAGCCGGCGACGGCCGGGTCGTTGGGCGTGCACGCAGCGAGGAGCGGGACGAGAAGAGCGGCAGCGAGCAGCGGCGCTGCGGCGTGGGTGGCCCGTGAGCGGGTCATCGGTTTCCTCCGGGAGTCGTGACGGTGGTTGCCGGGGTGCTGGCCTGCGCGGGGGCACTGCTGCGAGGCGCGCTGAACCAGACGGTCCGGACGAAGAAGAACAGCGTGGGGACGAGGTAGAGCCACCAGGCGGCGAGCTCGAGCCAGGTGGTCGCGGGGGAGAAGTTGAAGACGCCCTTGAGGACCGTGCCGTACCAGCTCGACGGCGGGATCTGCGCGCTGACGTCGAACGCCAGGTCGTGCAGCCCGGGCAGGATGCCGGCCTCCTGGAGGTCGTGCACGCCGTAGGAGAGGACTCCTGCGGCGACCACGATCAGGAACATGCCGGTCCAGGCGAAGAAGACGCGCAGGTTGAGCCTGACGGCGCCCTTGTAGACGGCCCAGCCGAGCAGGACGGCCACGGCCAGCCCGAGCACGGCTCCGAGCAAGGGCTTGGTCGTGGTGCCCGTGGCCTGGGCTCCCGCCCACAGGAAGAGGGCGGTCTCGAGGCCCTCGCGCCCGACGGCGAGCAGCGCCATGACGACCACGGCCCACCTCCCGGCGGCGACGGCGTCGTCGAGCTTGTGCTGCAGGTCGGCCTTGAGGTGACGGGCGGTCCTGCCCATCCAGAAGATCATCCACGTGATGAGGCCGACCGCGACGATCGACAGCGTGCCGCCGATGGCCTCCTGGGCCTCGAAGGTCAGTCCTTGCGGCCCGTAGGTGAGGGCCGCGCCGAAGCCGATCGAGACGGTCACGGCGACGGCGACGCCGAGCCAGAGGAAGGGGAGCAGGTCGCGTCGCCCGGTCTTGACCAGGTAGGCGACGAGGATGCTGACGACGAGCGCTGCTTCGAGGCCTTCACGCAGGCCGATGAGGAAGTTGGCGAACACGGGAGTCCTTCGACGGGTGGCGGGGCAAGGAGCCCGGGAGCCGGAGGCCGGGGCGGCCGGTGGTCGTCGCGGTGGAGCCGAGGCCAATATGGAACACAGGTCCAAGTTTGGTGAGGCTTACCTTCCTCCGCGAGAACAGTACTCCTGCCGTCGCGGTGCCGGAACCGGTGCCCACGTGACCAGGCCCACACCCTGCGGCCGCGGGGCGGTCGTCGTCAGCCCCGCGGCCGGTCGACCACGACGACGAACAAGGTGACCGACGCGAAGAACGGCTGTGTCGCCAGGTGCTCGGTCCACCGTCCCTCCGCCCGCTCGCGCAGGTACCCGGCCTCGACGGCCCGGCGTGCGACGCGTGCGAGCCCGAGGACCTGGTCCGCCTCGCGCACGTCGCGGAACACCGCCGTCACCGGGACGACGCGATCGACCGCGAGGCCGCTGCGCTCGGCGAGCCCCGCGAGCCTGCGCCCGATCCGCCCGTTCCGGACCGCCCGTTCGCCCGGCAGCCAGAGCCCCATCCGGCTCACACCGAAAGTCGAAGCGGTCAGCACGCCCGCCACCCCGGTCACCCCCGCTCCGGCCCCGACGCCGGAACCGGCCCCCGAGCCAGCTGCGGCGCCCGCGGCTGCCGTGGCCAAGCCGGCTGCGCCCGTCAAGAAGCCGCGCGCCACGGCGACGCGTAGCAAGCCGGTCCGTTCGGTCACACCTGAGGTGCCGGTTGATGACGCGAAGATCGCCCGCACCTTCCTCATGCCGCGCACGCTCGTGAAGACCGCAGAGACCGCGGTGCTGCGCACCGGCGGGCTCCCCGGCGGCTACAAGTCCATGGCCGCACTCGTGAACGGGGCCCTCGCACGCGAGCTCGAACGCCTCGCGGGGGAGTTCAACGACGGCGAGCCCTTCCCGCCCAACGGCGCCGAGTTCCGCGTGGGACGGCCACTCGGCTAAGACCAAGGTGAGGAAGACGTCCCCAAGTACCGGCCGAACTAATCACACCGAACTCGAACCGCGGCCGCCCCAGGACGCCAGTCGGCGCCGCTGCGCTTCGACCCGCCCGCCCGCGAAATGCGCGGTTGTGCTACTTCGTCGCTGAGGTCGGCCGAGAGCCTAGCGAGGCCACCCGGGCACCTCAACCCACTCGCCGTGCTTGGAGGGACGGACCGAATGACGACGTGGGGGCATCATGACCAGCCAGCAAATCACGATCACCGTGTAGGCAAGCCGATTTGTGTGGCCTGTGACGCTAGCTACCGGGTGCTCGACAAGTGGGGGATTGCGTGCGCCGAGGCATCAGAATCGACGTCGCCGCGCTAGAGCAGGTAGCGCCCTTGGCTACCGCCAGGCCCGGGTCGTTGTCACGGGTGACGAGTCGTGAAGCGGTATCCGGCCCGGTCAGATCACCGCCCTCGCCAACCAAGGCAACATTCGATCCCAGTGCAATCGCCGATCCCCGTCAATATCCTCGGCACGAGACAAGGTGAATCGGTCCAGATTCTGCCGACGACCCGCTTTGGCTTGACGTGCCGTTGAGTGTGGTGTATCGTCCAGCCACCGAGGATGGGCGGGCCTAGGACAAGACCGATCGTTCCGCCTTCGGGCCAAGCAATGAGGCGTTGGTCGCACTCTTAAAGGGGGAGTCTTGAAGGCTGTCTATGTACGCCGGATCACGGTGCCTGCGGTGATCGCAGGGCTTGCGATGGCGGGTATTTCGACTGCAAGCGCGAGTGCCGGCGCCGATGAGCTGGCGGGTATCGAGGTTGTCGACCCGGACGAGTTGACCTGGGTCGGGACTGAGAATGCTGATGGTACGACTCGCGTGTATGACGACGCGGAGCGTCGATCGGTAAACGACGCGTTTCGGGTGGAGCAGGAGGCGTTGATCGGGCAGGAGATCCGTGCCACGGGGGCCGAGGTTGTTGAGCCTGAGGAGCTGACCTGGGTCGGTTCGATCGAGCCTGACGGCAGTATCCGCATGTACGACGATTCAGAGCGCGCAGCGGTGAACGACGCCTTCCAGAGTGAGCAGGCAGGGCTGATCGAGGCAGGATCTGCTGCGTTGCCAGATATAAGCACGATCTCGCCGTTTACGGCGTCCGTCTCTTGCAACAGTACGCGCTACAAGGTCGTCGCGCGGTACCCTGCTGAGGGTCCCGCGTGGCGCGGCTTCTGCTACTCCGGAGCCGGCACGATCAGCGTCGTCCCCATGCACACCGATGTCCTCGGAGTGTGTCCTGGCCCTCAGACGGGGCGGATCTACGCGCACTACGCTAATGGCAATAAGGCATGGTCCACGTGGCGCGGCGGATACCCGGACAACCTCTCGACCTGCTTCAATTTTTCGATCGCCACTAAGACTTACTCGCAAGTCTCGATCTGGGCGCCCAATGGTCCAAATCCGGTCTCGGTGAACCCGCTCTCACCCGTCGCGAAGTAGCTTCCAACAGTCCAAGTGGGCCACGAGCGCTAGAGGCGAAGAGGGGAGTGGGGCGCACCGTATGGTCCGCCCGACTTCCCTCTTCTCGCTAGGGGGCCACTGGTGATCTGTGGAACCTTCACGGTCCGCCGTGAGCGAGGAATTCGAGTTCGGCGTGCGCTCGTAATGCTTGGTCGACAGCAGACAAGGTAATCGCCGGGACGGCTGAACTGGCGACAAGGGCCACTATTCCTTGGATGTCGTGGCCAGTGGCGGTGAGCCAGGCGAGGATTGCGGTGATGGCGATGAGTGTGGTGCAGACCGCGCGGTCGTCGAGATGCGGGCTTAGCCCTAGGTGTGAGCCATGCGCTGACGGTAGCGAACCCCCCAGCGGTGTGACGCCGCACGGGTGCCTGAACCTATGAATCTCCGCGGGAGATTCATAGGTTCGGGTACTCAGTAGGCCAGGCGGCCGTCGAGGATCGGCAGGCCCCACTCCTCACAGACCTTCCGGAATGCGGGGGTGTCGACGTTGTCGCTCTCGCCGGCCATGCGGGGGCCGGTGTCGCTCGGCATCAGGTCGTCGTCCTCGCGGCGGTTCCACCAGGCGAGGCAGCGGCCGTACGCCGTCTTGGACGGGAAGGAGATCCCGAGCGGCAGGGAGCCGTCGTCGAGGACGAGGTCGCGCACGCACTGGGCGAGGAGGGTCGTCGCGGCCCGGTTCTCGCCGGTCGCAGCGCTCAAGGTGAGCAGGGGCACCCCGGCGGCCGCGAGCTCGGCCGCGAGGGCGTCATGGAGGGCGTTGAGCGTCGCGGGGTGGTCGATCTGCACCCACCACCCTTCGAGGGGGAGACGGATGTACAGCAGGGACCGGCCGCGCTGCCAGTCACCGCCGACGGCCCACGGCGTGTCCCTGTCGCCCGCGACGGCGTCGCTCGTGACGTCGCGGATGAACTCGTCGACGTCCTGCCCGGCGGCCTGGGCATCAGCGACGAGCGCCTGACGGTTCAGGCGAAAGCCTTGCAGCGTCTCCGCGAAGCAGACCTCCGGGGTGTCGCCGAAGTAGACCGTGCGCCCGACCGTGTCGAACCGGCCGCGGCTCTCGATCTCGCCGTCGGGCAGCGAGCCGACGACCTTGTTGACGGGGGAGGAGAGCGGCCCCGAGCGGAACGTGTACTTGTCCTGGGCCACGCGGTACACGAGCGCACCGTCGGCAGGCACGAGGCGCACACCCGTCTTGGCGCAGGTGCGCGCCCCGGGCACTTCGATCACGCGGCGACGTCGTTCACGAACGCCTCGGCGGCGCCGAGCACCTCGACGGCACGCAGCTCGCGGATGCAGGTGACCGGGGTGACCTCTCCCAGGCGAGGGTTCGCCCCGAGCATCCACGCGCTGGCGATGTTCTTGCCCTCGGCGTCGTCGAGCGTCTTCCAGACGCGGTAGCCGAGGCGCAGGCGGTCGACCTTGTCCTGGCTGGGCTTCGTGCCCTCGACCCACTTCTTCGGGAGCGAGCGCGAGCCCGCGCCGGACAGGGCGGCGACGGTCGAGGGGCCGAGGTTGTCGATGAGCACCTGCACGAGGTCGGGCAGGTCCAGACGGATCGCTTCGGCGTGCGTGGTGACTGTGCGGGAGGACATGCTTCCACTATGTGACCTGGGGCAGAGAATTTCAACTTTCTGCTACCAATATTGAACGGATACTCGCCCAATCTCGATCATAGATGCCTGGGACGCAGGTCAGGGCGCCAGGCGAAGGTACGTCAGGGGAGCGGGCGCGCCGAAGCCCCGCCCACCGCCGTGGACGGGGCTTCGACGTCGACAACCTTCAGGCAGTCGCGGGGACCAGGTTCGGGTCGGCGATCCACTTCGTGACGTGGGTTCCTACAGGGACGACGGTGCCCGGTGCGGGGTCGAGCTCGACGATGTCCCACAAGGTCTCGCCAGGCTTCGGTGCGCGTGTGGCGTTCACGAAGAACAGCTTGCCGCGGTACGGAGCGCCGTCAACGCTCTCGTCGACCTCGTGGAACTTGCCGATCCAGTCCGGCACGGCGACGGTCTCGCCCGGCGTCCCGGGAGTGGTCGACGCCGGCGCCTGGTCGACGCGCTGCCATGAATCGCTGGCGACGATGGTCACGATCGTGCCGCCCTTTTCGAAGTGCAGATTGTTCTGCCCGTCGATCAGGCAGATGCTCGCATCGATCTGAGACGTCGAGCCGTCGGTCAGGGTCAGGGTGTAGGGCATGGGGCAGTCCTCCTGTGGTTGATGAGCCTGCATCGTGCCCGATCGTGAGCACGGTGTCACTCACCCCCTTGTCGTCGTGCTACGTGGGATGCTTCCGGCCATGACCACTTATCAGTACGGGTACATCCTCCTACGGGAGCGTCTTGGGCAGGCCACCTTGGAGGACGATTGGCGGGTGGAGGACGCGCGCAATCGCATCCCGCGCTCGGTGCGCGAGTCGGCGCCGCTGGTCGAGATCCTGAGCCGGTTCGGCGAGCAGGGCTGGCAGGTCGCGGCCGCGCCGGCGCCCCGGGTGTCCGTGGACGAGCACGGCGACACCCTGACGCAGTACTTCCTCGTGAAGGAGACGCGCGATGCTGCGTAGCACCTGGGTGTCGTTCTACGGGATCGGCGCCACCTTCCTCACCTCGCTCGGGGCCCTCGCGGCGCACCTGCTGGGCATGGAGTCCGCGTGGTGGATGCCAGTCACCGTCGTCACGCTCGCCCTGCTGCTGACCTCGTTCGTGCTCCTGGGCGTGGCCTCGGTCCTGCGTCGTCGTGAGGACCGTCAGCGGGCGGTAGGAGCATGAACGACGAGGCCGACCGCGCCTGGACCTCACTGCACCCAACGGAACGCGGTCGCCACGGGTGAACGTCGCGGTTCACGAGTTCTTGTAAGCCCGCATCAAGCCCTTGGCCCCCACCCGAGGCGTCAAGACCAGCGCGATCGTGCGCGAGGCCCTGGACGCCTACGACCAAACCAGTTGCGAGATCCCTCGCTGGCGAATCGCACCGCCGCCCAACACGATCTCCGGTCCAAGATCGGCCTGGGATCGTCGAACAAGTGCTCGACCAGGATGGTGTGATGGGTTCCCGTCGACGGCCGTCGGCCGGCGGATGGCCAGCCGGAATCGAGTCAGTCCCGCTGCGCGACGGCGCCGAGGAGGCGGGGCGCACCGCCTAGAGGGCGAGGCGATCTCCTGGAGCTTGTCCATGAGGCCCTGCTCGACGTCGCGTTCGTGGACGCGGTCGCTAAGTCCCAGGTGGTCGAAGACGTAGGGTCACGGACGAGCTGTTGCGCGACCTCGGAGTCGGCGGGCACCAGGTGCTCGACGAAGTTCGACGGCGCCGCGCCGATGCGCCGGTGGACGTGCGAGGCGATCTGGTTCTCCAGGACGGCCCGGGACCAGCCGTGCTCGGCCGCCTGGGCTGCGTACCACTCCCGCAGCTCTGTCTCGCTAAGCCGGTCGAGAAGCACCGTCACGTGACCCCACGGCAATTGTCCAACAGCCTGTTGGACAAACGACTGCTTGCTCGGCCAGACCTCCGCGACCCGGCGCATGTACATCAAGTTCGTACGCGACCAGCCCCGCTGGTCGGGGAACTCCGCCCGCAGGTCCGCCGCGAGCCGGCCGACGACCTTCGTGCCCCAGCCCGCGGCCTCCTGGCGATCGAGGATGTCGCGGTCGATCGACCAGTACAGCCGCATCAGCTCGATGTTCGCCGCCCGGGCCGCCCGCACCCGGCTCACCCGTGTTCCTTGAGCCGCGACAGCAGCTCGCCATACCCGTCCGGCTCGACCTCGTTCGCGCTCATCACGCCATCATCACAGGTCGCAACAACACTCCGGCCAGGCCGTGCCGGGCAGTGACGGTTTGGCCTCGAACGTACCCGACTGCGGCTTCCAACACTGACTCGGGTGATGAGAACGCGCTACCGTGCTGTGCAACGGTTACGGGTCATCTTCATGCCCAAGTCCACGAACACCGACGACCTCCCCTTCGCGGTCGCTGCCTGCAAGTTCCCCGCGCTGCGAATCAGAGCGCGAGCCCGCAGTCACTTGCGGTGAGCCAGATTTTTCGTGTAACGTCACGCCCTGTGGGTACTAACACGCCCTAGACCAGAAAGCTCCGAGATTGCCTCGGAGCTTTTTTGTTGCCATCACAAGGCTAAGAACGCGTTCACGCGTAGTTGACCGCCACCCCTATCGCGACAGTGTCACACTTGGACCATGGCACGTGTGCGCGTGTATGAACTCGCGCGAGAGCTTGGCGTCAGCGCCAGCCAGGTTCTCGCCTCGGCGAAGCAACTCGGAGCTTCTCCGCGCTCGGCGTCATCTCCCCTCGAGCCAGACGAGGTTCGCCGACTGCGCGAGACCTTCGGGATGAGAGGCACGGACCCACGCCCTTCACTGCGCAACCGTGGCCCCAATCCGTTCGAGCCTCCTTCGGGCGTCCGACCGCCCCCCAGACCTGGGAGACCGTACGACGATGACCCGTGGCACGAAGTGCCCTCACAGGATGACGAGCTGACCGCGAAGCAGGCATCGCATGAACTAGGCGTCTCCGCAGGAGCCGTGCGCCAGTGGGTCCATCGCGGGTATCTCAGGGCCGTGGGAGTTCGCGGCCGGGCGCACCTCTACCGACGAGGAGACCTCAAGAGTGCACGGCGCGAGGCGGAGCGGAACACCCGGCAGCCTCCAGCACCTTTCCTGGTCCGACCTGCCCTGACGCGACGGTCAGTATCGACCGCCGAGGCGGCCTCTCTCGCCGGGGTCCTACCGTCGACTATCCGAGTCTGGGTCCACCGCGGCCTGCTTCGCCCGCTCGAAGCCCCAGGGCACGCCCACAGATTCGACCCCATGCAAGTCCTGCGCGTCGCACGCCGCCACCCTCGACGCGGCGGCTGAGCAACCCAGCGCCCGCGATCGAAGATCCTTTACGCCCGGCCTCCAGCGCCGGGCTTTGTCGTATCCAGATGCGGTAGCTGACGAACATCGGCGCGCAACGCTCGGGCCCCACACGTGCCACTTCTTCTGTGCCCCCAGATTTCCGCAGCATCTGCGCTGCGGTCACGCCCAGCCCTTAGCTGGGTCCCACCAGAGAAAGGTTGCGCTATGGACGTCATCTCCGCGCCTGCGGTGATCCTGTCTGCGACTACCGCTCTGCTCTATGCGGCCACGTCCTTCGTGGTCCGTGTGCTGCCCCTGGTCTCGGATCGTGCAAACGAGCGCGCAGTCCGACTCGCCAAGGCGCAGCGTCCGCAGAGCAAGTAGCAAACGCACCTCTACTGATGGGTAGGGAGAAGTCTGCCCAAAATCAGGCCGATAATAGCGGTTATGTCACTATTGTCCGCCGTTGCGGTGGTACAGGAAGTCGATCCGGGATGCGACGCGCAGCAGTCCCCTGACGGCCAGGACGAGCCCGGCGAGCGTGATGAGGCCTCCGATGAGGATCAGCGGCCCGGAGCCGCTGTCGGTCGCGTACGGGTTCATCGCGGCGCTGAGCTGGGACTGGCGTCCGGCGTTGTAGAGGATCTGCCCCACGATGAGGGCGACGACGCCCCACTGGATCAGCCCGGTCGACGACGGCGGGGGCTTCGGAGCCGCCGGACGCTTGGTGGGAATCGGCGGAATTGCAGGCTTCTCGGCGGTCATGCGAGGAGTGTACCGGCGCGCTCCGCCCGGTTCTGACCCGTCTGCCGTGCCCCCATGAGCGGATTCCCGGTGTCAGTTCGGGCGACACGCGCGCTCTGGGTCGACGGCGGCACCGACGACATCCGCCCCGCCAGGTACGACCAGACGACCGACACCCAGCTCGGTCACACTTCGCTGCGACCTCCCGCACCCTGAGCGCTCGGAGCCCAGCGGGGCGCCTTCTTGCTGCCCCCTGAGACCTGCCCCGATACAATTTCCCTAGGAAGACCAACAGAAATGAGGGGTCCGACCATGACCGTCACGCCCCACCATGACCTGAACCAAGGCATGACCCGTGAGCGCCGTCGAGACCTGGCCATCGACACGATGGCTTCGTGGGCCATGGAAGGCATGGAGCCCGACGAGCGCTCACTGGACTCGATCCGCGGCTACGTTGACGGCAAGCTGACCATCGCAGATCTGCTCGAACGGGCAAGGGCGCGGTGACCGGGCCGAAGGGGTTCGTCGATCCGTACACCTACCCGGGCTGCGTCGACCACGAAGGTCTCATCGTCGACCTTCGGGTCGAGCAACCGGGTCCGATGCAGCCAGCCGAAGGTGTCTTCGGCCGCCGTGGGGATGTACCGCGCGTGATGGAACGCGGATCCGTTCTTGCTGATCTCGACCGTGCGCACCTGTCCGGCCCAGTCGTAGACGTCCTGGAACAGACGGCGGTGCGTCTCCTTCAGGCGCTCGAAGTCGAACGGGCCGGTGATCGGAACGAGTTCGAACTCTTCGCGCCGGGCGAAGGTGAAGTCGTACTCGACAGTGTCGAGCTCGCTCTGCTCGGTCTTGCCGAGGAGGTTCCGCAAGACCGTCGACGACCAGTTCGTCGACGCCAGGTTCGCCCACCAGAAGCACCGCGACGTGCCCGGGGACGACTACCCAGGAGGCATCCCGGACCTGGCTGACGCGCTCTCGCCCCTCATCTCCCCTGGGGCCGCCCCGGAGGCCGCCCTGCGTCGAGGGGAGGCCGCACGAGGGGCGACGGTCGCGCAGCGCATCGCCGACCGCCACGCTCGCTTCCCCGAGCTGCGCGACCTGCACCTGCGTACCGGGGGCTCGGCACCGACCGTGACGTCCGGGCCAGACTTCTCGTTGAACGATCACGACGACGAAGCGCGCGTAGGCGTCGGTCGTCGCGGCATCGGGGCCGTCGACGACCAGGGTCCCCCAGTCCGGTTCGGCGAGCACCGCCCGGCCGCCGGGTCGCAGCACCCGGTGGATCTCGGCGAGGACCTGGGCGGGGTCGGCGACGTGCTGGAGCACCCGGTCGGTGTGTACGCGGTCGATGCTCCGGTCCCCGAGGGCCAGGTGGTGGACGTCGGCCTCCTGCACCCGCACCTGTTCCAGCTCGCGCGTCAGTGCACGGGCCTGCGCGAGGGCGTCGGGGTCGTGGTCGAGCCCGAGGACGGAGCCGGTCGGGCCGACGGCTCCGGCGTACGCCGCCAGGTCGGCGCCTGGCCCGCAGCCGAGGTCGAGCACGTCGAGCCCGGCGTGGAGGTCGAGCTCGCGCGTCGCGAGCGCCTTGTAGCCCCGGCCCAGGTCGGAGGCTGCGAGGCGCACCAGGTAGTCGTCGGGCGGGGTGAGCTCGAAGAGAGTCGGCATCCGTCGATCCTGGATGCCGGTCGCCGGGCGAGGGTGAGGCCGGTCGGGAGCGCCGGGGAAGATCGTGTGAAGGCGGGGCGGTGGGGTGGTCGGGGGCGACGCCGTGCTCTGGCGGTCCGGACGTGATGTAGGTACGCTTGTGCAGGTTCCTCGGACGAGGAACAGCGGACGAGGGAGCAGTACCCGCACGGACAAGACTGACTCAGAGGGGTTACTTGTCATGGCTTGGGTTGTCCTCGTCCTCTCCGGGATGCTGGAGGCCGTCTGGGCGACGGCACTGTCCGCATCCGAGAACTTCACCCGCAGACGGCCCACGGTCGTCTTCCTCCTGTCGCTGACGCTGAGCATGGTCGGTCTCGCCTGGGCGATGACCACCCTGCCCACCGGCACCGCCTACGCGGTGTGGGTCGGCATCGGCGCCACCCTCACGGTCGTCTGGGGATTCATCACCGGCTCCGAGACCTTCACCTGGCTGCGCGGGCTGCTCCTGGTCCTGCTCGTCGGCTCCGTGGTCGGCCTCAAGGTGGTGAGCTGACGTGCCGTGGATCGTCCTGCTCGTCAGCGCAGTCTTCGAGGCCGTCTGGGCCACCGCCCTCGGTCAGTCCGACGGTCTCTCGAAGCTCGCCCCGTCGATCGTCTTCTTCGTCGCTCTCGCCCTCAGCATGGGCGGGCTCGGCTGGGCCGTGAAGCACATCCCGATCGGCACCGCCTACGCGGTGTGGGTCGGCGTCGGCGCGGCCCTGACCGTGTCCTACGCGATCTGGACGGGCGACGAGTCCGCCTCGGTCGGCAAGGTCGTGTTCATCGCGGGCATCATCGCCGCGGTCGTGGGTCTCAAGCTCGTCCCGCACGGACCCGCGAAGAAGCCCGCGTCGGCTGACCCCTCGGGGGCTCAGGTCGACGGCTAGGTGTACTGACCCGTTGCGTTGTTGATTCGGTCGATGGGTCGTAGGCCGCCGATGCCGAGGTGGGGTCGTTCCAGGTTGTAGTGGTTGAGC
>NZ_JAMXIO010000038.1:0-31763 GCF_059651515.1 Oerskovia sp. 140933 | reverse complement strand
CTGACGTGCAGAACGACCGCAACCCCGTTCTCGGCAGGGCGAGGGCTCAGCCCGCGGTCGCCTCGTCCGTGTGCTCGACGACGTAGCTGCGGCCGTCGGGGCCCGTCACGTACTCGAAGCGCGTCTTGAGCTCGCGGTCGCGCTCGGCCTCGGCCGCGGAGACGCCGCGCCCGGGCGAGCCCTGCTTCCCGACCTGGGCGGGGCCGAAGATCGGCAGGAACGTCTCGGTCATGCGCAGGCCCAGGGGGCGTCGTCGCTGCTTGTCGGCCATGCGCCTCTCCTCACGAGAACCGGTGCAAATGCATGGTGCACCAATGATTGGTGTACCAAGCATAGGGGAGATCTGGCTACGATGACGACGTGACCACCTCGATCCAGAGCGCCGCGCCCGACGCACCGTCGGCAGCGGCGCGTGCGCCGGGCCCGGACCCGCTCGCCCTCGAGTCCCAGGTCTGCTTCGCGCTCTCGGCCGGCGCCCGGGCCATGGTCGCCATGTACAAGCCGCTGCTCGAGCCGCTGCGGCTCACGCACCCCCAGTACCTCGTGATGCTGGCCCTGTGGCAGGACGCGGCGACCGGTCAGCGCACCACGGCCACGTCGCTCGCCGACCGGCTCCACCTGGACCCGGGCACGCTCTCGCCGCTCGTCCGCCGGCTCGAGACCACGGGATACCTCACCCGGTCCCGCAACGAGCACGACGGCCGCGTCGTCGACGTGACCCTCACCCCGGCCGGGCGCGAGCTGCGGGCGAGGGCCGAGGAGGTCCCGCCCGCCATCACCGCCGCGACGGGCCTGACGCTCGACGAGCTCATGGACGTGCACGCGGCAGCCTCCAAGGTCGTGGCCGCGGGCCTGCGGGCCGGTGTGATCTGAGGGCGGCCAGCCGCTGACGGGGCCCGAGCCGCTGCGACCGCCGCGGCCCGTGCCTAGGGTGTCCGGATGACCCACCCCAGCCTGACCGACCGGCCCGTGCCGCGTCCGAGGCGTCTCGCCGCCGAAGCGATGCGGCAGTGGCGTCTGCACCCGAGGTGGGGCATGGCGCTGCGGGGAGCCGTGGCGGCCGGCATCGCGTGGCTGGTCGGGATCGCCATGCCCGAGCCGTTCTCGGACTATCCCTACTACGCGCCCCTGGGGGCGGTCGTCGCGACGACGAGCACCGTGGCGCGCTCCGTCCGGGAGTCGTTCCAGGCCGTGGGGGCCATCCTCGTCGGCGTCGTCATCGCGCGGGCGGCGGACTTCCTGCTCGCACCCAGCGCACTGTCGATCGCGATCGTGGTCGCCCTGGCGACGCTGGCCGCGGGCTGGGTCACGCTCGGGGAGATGGGGTCGTGGGCGGTCACCTCGGCCTTGTTCGTCCTCATCGTGGGGAACACGGACAAGGTCGGCTACATGGGCGCGTACGCGGGCCTCGTGGTCGTCGGCGCTCTCATCGGCATCCTCGTCAACCTTCTGTTCCCCCCGCTGCCGATCGTCGCCACGGACGTGGTGCTCGACCGGTTGAAGAACGCGTTGGCCGACCAGCTGGACCACCTCGCGGACGGTCTCGACCGGGACGTGGCCCCCACGCACGAGGAGTGGGACGAACGGAGGCTGCTGCTCGGACCCGTGGTCGACCGGTCTCGGCGGTCGGCGGACCACGCCCGGGAGGCGGCCCGGGCCAACCGGCGCGCCCGGCGCTACGCCGACGCGACACGCGCGCAGCGCGAGCAGTCGGAGGCGCTGTCGACGGTGTCGGGGGTCGTGACGGACATGACCCGGCTCATCACGGCCTGGGAGACGCAGGACCGCGACGACCTCGCGTTCGGGGAGCCGCTGCGCCCGCTGGTGCGTGACGCACTGCGGGAGCTCGGGGAGGTCGTGCGCTCGTCGGCCGCGGGCCGTGTCGACGAGGACGGTCTCGGGCGACTGCACGAGAGGACCGACGAGCTCCGGAGGGCCGTCCGGGACGCTCGCAGCACGTCCGAGGAGGACTTCTTCGTCGCGGGGGCGACCGTGCTCTCGCTCCGGCGCGCGGCCGACGCGTTCGACGCGTCGTAGCCCGTCCGGTGCTGCGAGTGCGAGGGCTCAGGCGTCGGTGACGCGGATCGCGCCGTCCGGCCCGACGACGAAGCGCACCTGGTCCAGCCCGGTCGCTCCGGCGTCGGGCACCACGGCGCCTCCCGCGAGCTGCTCGAACGTGTGGGTGCCCTCGACGACGAGCACGGCGCACCCCGCCGCCCGGCCGGCCGCGACCCCGGCGGGCGCGTCCTCGACCACGAGGCACCGTGCCGGGTCCACGCCCAGGCGCTCGGCCCCCAGCAGGAACGGGTCGGGGTCGGGCTTGCCGTGCGTGACGTCGTCGGCCGTGACGACGACCGCGGGCGGCACGAGCCCGGCGGCCGCGATGCGGGCCGCCGCGAGCGGCCGCGTGCACGACGTGACGATCGCCTGGCGGGTGGGCGGGATCGACGCGAAGGAGTCGACCGTGCCCGGCAGGATGCGCACGCCGTCGTTGTCGTTCAGCTCGAGGTCGTGGATGCGGTCGTACGCCGCCTCCACCTGGTCGGCAGGCAGGAGGCGCGCGATGAAGGTCCGCGCGGGAGTCCCGTGCTCGACCTGGAACGTGTCCGCGTCCGGCAGGCCGTACTCGTGCGCCCAGCGGCGCCAGTTCCGGTCGACCGCGGGCACCGAGTCGATCAGGGTGCCGTCCATGTCGAACAGGATCGCGTCGAAGGTCCGGTCGGCGAACGCGACGCCGGGCGTCGGGAGCGCGGGGGACTCGGGGAGGTCGGGGCCGGGAGCGGGGAGGACGGACATGCCACCGAGGCTACCGGCCGTGTCGCGGGGGCGGACCGGTGTCAGGTGGCCCGACTATCGTGGGCGCGTGAGCACACCCGGTTACTTCATCTCGTTCGAGGGCGGCGACGCCGTCGGCAAGTCCACCCAGTCCCGCCTCCTGGGGGAGTGGCTGGGCGAGCTGACCGGCCGCGAGGTCGTGCTGACGCGCGAGCCCGGGGGGACGGAGCTGGGGGCCGAGCTGCGTCAGGCCGTGCTGCACGGCCGGGACATGGACGCCCGCACCGAGGCCCTGATCTACGCGGCGGACCGCGCCCACCACGTCGCGCACCTGGTCCGCCCCGCGCTCGAGCGCGGGGCCGTGGTCGTCACGGACCGCTACCTCGACTCGTCGGTCGCCTACCAGGCCGGTGGTCGTGAGCTGGGCGTGGACGAGGTCGAGCTCATCTCGCTGTGGGCCGTGCAGGGGCTCATGCCGGACGTCACGGTCCTGCTCGACCTGGACCCGGCGGTCGCGGTCGAGCGGATCGAGGGGAAGCCGGACCGGTTGGAGAGCGCGGGGATCGACTTCCACCGCCGCACGCGCGAGGCGTACCTCTCCCGGGCCGCGGCGGACCCCGAGCGGTGGGTCGTGATCGACGCGGCCGGCTCGATCGAGGACATCCAGGCCCAGATCCGGGTGGACCTCGCGGCCCGGCTCGAGCTCACGCCCGTCGTCGAGGAGGCCGAGGACACGGTCGAGGCGCTGCCCGACGACGGGTTCGACGACTCCGACTCCGCGATCGGCTACACGCCCGGCCTCGCCGACCTGCCGGTCACGCCTCCCGCGAGCCGCCCCGCCTCCGGCCCCGCCACGGGCACGGTCGCCGCGGACGCGACCGGGACGAGCACACCGTGACCGTCTGGGACGACGTCGTCGGGCAGGAGCACGCGGTCGAGGTCCTCTCGGCCGCGGCGACCGACCCTGCCGCGATGACGCACGGCTGGCTCCTGACGGGCCCCCCGGGGTCGGGGCGGTCCAACGCCGCGCGGGCCTTCGCGGCCGCGCTGCAGTGCGAGCAGGGCGGGTGCGGGGTGTGCCAGGCGTGCACCACGACCCTCGCGGGCACGCACGCCGACGTCACGGTCGTCGCGACCGAGAAGGTCACCATCACGATCGACGAGGTCCGGGACCTGCTGGGTGTCGCGAGCCGTCGCCCGTCGCAGGGGCGCTGGCGCGTCATCATCGTCGAGGACGCCGACCGCATGGCCGAGCGCACCACCAACGTCCTGCTCAAGTCCATCGAGGAGCCGCCGCCGCGCACGGTCTGGATCCTGTGCGCGCCCAGCCCGCAGGACGTCCTGGTCACCATCCGGTCCCGCTGCCGGGGCGTGGCCCTGCGGGTGCCCCCGGTCGAGGCCGTCGCGCAGCTCCTCGTCCGGCGCGACGGCGTGGACCCCGTCGTGGCGGAGGCCGCCGCGCGCGCCGCGCAGAGCCACATCGGCCTCGCCCGACGTCTGGCCCGGGACGGCAAGGCGCGCGAGCGCCGGTCCTCGGTCCTGTCGATCGCCCGCCGGATCCGGGGCGTCGGGGACGCCGTGGTCGCGGCGGGTGAGCTCGTCGAGGTCGCGCAGGCCGAGGCCAAGGCCGCCACGGAGGAGCGGGACGCGGTCGAGAAGGCCGAGCTCCTGCGAGCCCTGGGCGTCGAGGCGGGAGGCACGCTGCCGCCCCGGCTCCGGTCGCAGGTGACGGACCTCGAGAAGGACCAGAAGCGTCGCGCGACCCGACACCAGCGCGACGTCCTGGACCGCGCGATGCTCGACCTGCTCTCGCTCTACCGCGACGTGCTCGTGGTGCAGCTCGGTGCCCACGTGGACCTCGTCAACGCCGAGCTCGCCGAGACCGTGCAGGCGCTCGCGGAGGACTCGACCCCGGAGCAGACCGTGCGCCGCATGGACGCGATCGGCGTCGCGCGCGAGCGCCTCGGCGGGAACGTGGCGCCGCTGCTCGCGCTCGAGGCCATGGCCATCGCGCTGCGTCCGCAGGGCTGAGCCCGCGCGGCACGTCGCGCGCCGCACATCGAGGACGAGGCCCGGGGGCGGGCTGGACGGCGCGTAGGCGGTCCGGGAGGATGTGGCGACCCACCCCTCGACGAGAGCGAACCCATGGCCGACGACGGCTCGACCCGGACCACCGAGCGGCGCGAGGCGGGTCGTGGCGCCCGCGCACGCCGCGGCCCCGGCAGGCCGCGCAGCCCGCGCGGCAGGGAGGGTGAGAAGGGTGGCGCGCTCGCCCTGACCGGGGCCGTGATCTTCTGGGGCGTCGCGGTGGTCCACCTGGTCAACGGCTTCACGCGACCGCTCGGCCTGGTCGACGTGCGCGTGGTCGACGCCTCGCGCCTCTCCTCGGTCGCTCAGGAGCAGGTCGACGCGATGGTCACGACGACCGTCCACGGGACGGCCATCCCCTGGACCGACGTCTACTCCCACCGGCCGCTCGACACGATCGACCTGATCGCGTTCTCCGCGCTCCTGGGGACCGCGTGCTTCCTCACCTTCCTCCTGGCCCGGCAGGGGTCCCGGGGTGCGCGCGACGTCCTGGACGGGACGGCGACGGCGCGCTGGCTCGGGATCGTGCTCGTCGCGGTGGGCGTCGTGCCGGCGCTCGCGCAGTCGCAGGCGACGCGCGTGCGCCTCGCCGACGCGGGGCTCTCGGACGTCCTCGCACCGGCGTACCCGGCCCTGGGATGGGCCTGGGTCGTGGCGGGGGTCGGGGTGGCCCTGGTGGTCCCCGCCCTGCGGAAGGCGTCGCGGCGGGGTCGCGACTGATCGTCCGGCGGGGCCGGGCCGCGTGCCGGTCGCCTCTGCCCGACGCCGCCGCTCGCCACCGGAGGGGTGCGGCGCCGTCGGGCGTGGTGCGGCTTGTGCCCCGTTCCTGCACGTATGGAAGGTCGTCCGGCGGGCAGGTAGGGTCGGTGGCACAACGGGTCAGGCAGTCGGCTCACGCATCCTTCGTCCGAGGAGTCGTCCCGTCATGCCCATCGAAGCCCGTGTGTCCCCACCTTCTCGTGACGGTGCCCGCATCGCCTCCCGTGCCCGTCGAGCTAGCCGCCGTGTTCACGGTCGAGTCGCTGAAGGAGCTGGTCGAGCTCACGGGGCAGGGCGTCCCCCTGTACGTGCGGTGCAGCGGGGGGCCCGCGGTCGACGCGACACAGGCTCGCGTCGACCACGAGAGCGGGTGCCGCCTGCCGGGGATCCCGGCCAACCCCCTCGACCCGGAGCCGTGGTGGGCCCGACCACCCGAGCAGTGGGTCGCCCGGCAGCTGCAGCGGTACGCGCACCTCGCCGAGGAGAAGCACTACGCCTGGGTGCTGACCGGGGTCGTCGTGGGCCGCGGGCCGGACTGCGAACCGCTGCTCGGCGACGTCCGGCCCGTGGCCCGGCTCACGGACCAGGTCGTGCACGACGCGACGCGGCTCTACCAGGCCGTGCTCGACCAGGTGGTCGGTCTCCCGTGAGGTGAGGGGAGGACCGGGCTCGAGCAGCCCGGTCTCAGGACCTCCGGGCCTCGTCGATCGTCGCGCGCGCCGTCGCCGTGAGCGTCCGGCCGTCCTGCTCGCTGCGACGCACGAGCTCGTCGTAGGCATCGGCCATGCCGATGCCCAGCTGGTAGGCCAGCACGCCCTTGGCCTGCTCGACGACGACGCGGCCTTCGAGCGCTCGCCGCAAGTTCCCCAGGAGATCGTCCTCGTCGACGTGCAGCGGCTGGACGATGACCAGGGTGGCGACGTCGGCGAACGCCTGCGCGAGCTGGCGTGCTGTCTCGTCGAGCGGTTCGTCGGAGACGGTGAACAGGTTGAGCCCGCCGATGACCTGACCGTGCCAGCGCATGGGGGACGCGAAGACCGAGCGGAACCCGGCCCGGACGATCTCGGGGCCGATGCGCGGCCAGCGTTCCTCGACCGCCGACGCCCCGACCGCCTCGACGCTCTCACCTCCTCGCACGACGTCGACGCACGGCCCCTCGTCACCCTGGGCCTGGTAGATCTCGAGCTCGGTCGTGCGGTGGGACGTGGCGCTCAGGAACTCGAGGTGGTCCCCGTCGCTGCGCAGCAGCAGGCCCGCGGCGTCGGCCGGGACGAAGCGTGCGCTGTCCTGGACGAGCTGCGCGAGCAGCCCGGTGACGTCGTGGTCCTGCAGCAGGGCCGAGGTCACGGCGGCCAGCGCCTGGGCGGACGTGCGGGGGATCATGGCTCCTCGTTTCCGGGGGTGTTGCCGGGGCTCTCGTGCGAGACGATCCCGTCGGACCGTTTGCCACGACGCGCGAAGTTCAGACGGCCCGAGACGATGTCGTCGGCGACCTGGTCGAGCGACTCGGACTGGGCGTAGGCGCTGGCGCGCAGCAGTGCGAGCGCGTCCTCCGGAGCCACGCCGAGCTGGGCCACGACCATCCCGGTAGCCTGGTGGACGCGGGCACGTTCCGGCCAGGTCGGGTAGGACAGGGCGCTGACCGAGGCGGGATCACCCAGGAGAGCCGCCCCGACGGCGTCCGCGAGGAACTGCGCGTCGGGCGTGCTGAACGCGAGCGGCCCCTCGACCGAGTACACGGTGAGCACGCCGATGATCTGCCCGGCGGGACGCATGGGGACGGCGTAGATCGTCACGGGACCCGTGACGGACTCCGCGAGCTCGCTGAACACCGGGAACCGCGTGCTGTCGACCCCGTCGATGACCTCGACGACGGTCCGCCCCTCGGTGTACGCGACCTGCCCCGGGCCTTCGCCCAGCACCTCCTGGAGGTCCTCGTACCGGGCGGAGTTCCCGTTCGACGTGCTGACCGTGAGCCGCTCGGGTGTGGTCGAGGAGAGCGTCAGCGCGCCACCGTCGGCTGCGAGGATCTCGACGCACGCCTGGCACAGGCGCACCGCCAGGGGGGCTGCCGTGTCGCTGCCGGCGAGCGAGCGGGCGAGCAGCCCGAGCATCGTCGTCTGACCGACCATCGCATCCTCGCTCTCCACGTCCGGTTCGTCACGTCCTCCCGTCAAGTCTCGCACCGAACGGCCCTCGACCGCAGGAACTGCGCACCCGCGCGGACACGCCGCCCTGCGGGGAGCAGTCCTCGCGGTCTATCGTGGGAAGACGGTCGAGAAGTGGCCGTGAGGGTCGTGCCCGCGGGAGCGGGAGGGTGAGGTCTTCGCGATGTTCACTCGCATCGAGACGTTCTACGAGGACAACCTGTGGAAGAACCGTCGCTCCGGCGACGCCCAGGTCTTCGCGGTCTTCGACACCAAGGCCGAGGCGATGCTCGCCGCGCGCGACGCGGCGCTCCGTGAGGGGGCCGAGCACGTCGTCCGGGGGATCGGTGGCGCGGTCGAGCAGATCGTCTTCCCCGGTGACCGCCCGTGGAGACGCGTCGGCTGAGTCGACGCCCGTGTGCGGTTGCGTCCGGCGGCGCCCGGCCTAGCATCAGGAGAACGCAACCCGGGGAGGGCAGCCCCGGGCGTACCGGGGAGTGTCGAGGACATGGCACAGGACGACGAGAACAGGGACGACCGAGACCTCGAGGCAGTCCTCCTGGCCGGAGGGCGCCAGCCGGTCGCGCGCTTCGCGCTCGACGTGCCGACGGGCCGGTGGTGGTGGTCGGACGAGCTGTTCGCGATGCACGGCTTCGCGCCCGGTGAGGTCGTCCCGACGACGCAGCTCATGCTGGCGCACAAGCACCCCGACGACGTTGCCCGGGTCGCGGGCGTGTTCGCCGACGTCGTGCGGACCGGTGCCCCGTTCAGCGTCGTGCACCGGATCGTCGACGCCGCTGCACGGACCAGGGTCCTGGGCATCGTGGGACAGGGGGAGATCGACGCACGGACGGATCGGGTCGCCCGCGTCACCGGTTACTTCATGGACCTCACCGAGTCGCAGGAGGCCATCGCCCAGGAGCGGGCGACGGAGGCCGTCTCGGCGTCGGCGAGGAAGCGGGCGGCGATCGAGCAGGCCAAGGGGGCGCTCATGGTGGTCTACGGCCTCACCGACGACGAGGCGTTCGAGATCCTGCGGCACCACTCGAGCATCACCAACGAGCCCGTGCGAGACCTGGCGGCCCGCCTCCTCGCGAGCCTGGGCGGAGGGTCCGACGGTGCGTCGCTCACGCGCGAGGACCTGGACCACTTCTTCGAGGCGCCGCACCACTCGCCCCGGGCGAGCCACACGATCTAGGACGCTCGGCGTCGGGCGGGCTCGTGGTCCGGGGCAGGTCAGCGCTCCGTGCGCACCGCACGGCGCGACACCGCGACGTCGCCCAGGATCACGGCGAGCAGCACCCCGTTCGAGACCCAGTTGATCGCGAGCGGCGACAGGACAGGGTGCGTCAGGTACAGCAGGCCCAGCGCGACGATCCCGGCGACGTGCGGCAGCGACCACGGGCCGCCCGTCGCGCGCCGGAACAGCGTGTTGCCCACGAGGTAGACCATGCCCGCGCCGCAGATCAGCCCTGCGGTCCAGGGCTCGGCATGGCCCGAGCCCTCGTGGCCCAGAGGGTGCAGCAGCACGATCTCGTCCGCGACGGCCGTCAGCACGATCCCGACCACGATCAGGTAGGGGACGTACGTGTACGCGGTCTGCGCGATCATGCCGGGGGAGTCCGACCCCGCGAAGTACGCCGTCGCCCGGCGCTCGGAGCGGTCGAAGTACAGCAGCCACATCAGGACGGTCGAGGCGAAGGCCGCGAGGAACGCCAGCAGCACCGTGCCCGTCAGCTCGAGGTCGCCGAACGCCGTGCCCGTGACGATGATCGACTCGCCCAGGCTGATGATGATGAACAGGCCCACCCGCTCGGCCATGTGCCCGCCGCGCACGACCCACGTCGCAGGGTCCGTCGGTCCCAGGACCGGGACCCGGAACAGGGCGCGTGGCCCCGTGTAGTCGACGAGGACGGCCGCGACCCACAGGAGCAGGCGCCACGAGTCGTCCGGGACGAGCGCCCCCGCGATCCACAGGACGCCCGAGCAGACCTGCCACACCGTGATCCGCACGAAGTTCGTGCCGTTCTCCGGCCAGTGCCGGTGCAGGGCGTACGCCGTCCAGGCCGAGCGTCCCACCTGGATCGCGACGAAGGTCCCCGCGAACAGCAGCGCCTTCTCGCCGAACGCCTCGGGGATCGCACTCGACATGAGCAGCCCCAGCAGCATCATCACGATCAGCAGGGTCCGCACGGGGTGGCGCTCGGGATCGAGCCAGTTGGTGACCCACGTGGTGTCGATCCACAGGTACCAGACCGCGGCCCCCAGGATGAGCGTCTGGACCAGGGTCGTGCCGTCGGGGTGCGCGATGAGCGAGTGCGAGAGCTGGGTCACCGCGAACACGAACACCAGGTCGAAGAACAATTCGATGTAGCCGACCTTGTCCGAGTCGTGCCCCTGCCCGTGGCGCAGCACGTCCGCGCGCATTCCCCACGTGCCGGGAGCGCGCGAGGCGCGGGGAGCGTCGGCGCTCATGCTCGCGATCCTCGCACGCGACGGGGGACGCGTCGCGGGCTGCGCTCGGCGGCCCGGCCCGCTGCCCGGCTCAACCCGCCGTGTACGGCTTGGTCGGCCAGTACGCCCACTCGGCGAAGTCCTCGACGCGGCCGTCGTCCGCGAACCGCAGGATCCACAGGTCGCGGTACTCCTGGGGGTCGGGCCCGCCGTAGCGGACCTCGACCCGGACGACCGCGGCGAGCCCGTCGACCGCGACGGGCTCGGCGGTCATGGTGAACGTCTGCCCGGCGTCCGCGAGCCAGAAGTCCCGGATCTGGTCGTGACCGCGCAGCGGGTCGTCGTACGGGGAGCGGGCGTACGCGGCGTCCTCGGTGAAGAGTGCCGAGACGGCCCGCGGGTCCTCCGCGCGCCACGCCGTCTCGTAGGCGCCGACCCACGCCATGACGCTGTCGCGGTCCATGTGTCCTCCTCAGGGTCGGTTGGTCGGTCGGTCGGTCGGTCGGTCCACCGGCCGGGCGCTCCCGGGCGCTCCCGGCAGCTCGGGGTGCCCGGCCCGCCCGTCAGCGGATGTCCGTGCCCTCCAGGACCGTGCGCAGCGCGGACGCGAACCCGTCGGGGTCGCCCGGCATGCCGTACTCGTCGCCCAGGAAGCCGCCGTGGTTGCTGGGGAACGCGACGGCCTCGGTCCCGATGTTCTGGGCGATGGCACGCGCCGACCGGGCCGCCATCTGCTCGCCCGACTCCTCGCCCGCCGCGAGGACCACCCGGGTCGACGCGCGCGAGAGCGCGTCGTAGTCGGGCTCGTAGCCCGTGCCGCTGAGGAGGTTCTGCCCCAGCAGGGCGTCGTCGCGCGACCCGTCGTCCTCGGCGGGGAAGCCGAACGCGCCCGGGTCGGGCACCGGCTGGTCGGCGAAGTCGTCCGGGAACGGCCCCTCCCAGCTCGTGAGGGCGATGAAGTGCGCCATGCCCGCGCCGAAGCCTCGCTCCTGGTAGGTCCTCGAGACGGCCTGGATCGCGGCGAGCACCGCGTCGCGGTCCGGCAGCGCGGGGCCCGACGGCGGCTCGTGGGCCACGAGGGTCCGCACCTGCTCGGGGTGGGCCGCGACGAGCGCGAGGGCGTTGACCGCCCCGCCGCTGCTCGCGAGGACGTCGACCGGCCCGGACCCCAGGGCCTCGATCACGAGGTGCAGGTCGTCGGCGTGGTGGTCGGGCGTGACGGGCGTCGACGGGTCGGTGCGCGGGCTGCGCGAGACGCCGCGCGGGTCGTACGTCACCACGGGGCGGTCGGTGAAGTGCGAGGCCAGGGTGCCGAAGCCCTCGGCCCCCATGGGGGAGCCGATGAGCAGCAGCACGGGCGCCTCGGGGGTCGCGTCGGCGAGGTTCCCCCGGACGTCGTAGGTGATGGTCGCCCCGGGCGCCTCGAGGGTCCGGGTCTCGATGTCGGTCACGGTCGTGCCTCTCGATCGGGTGAGCGGGGCGGCGTGGGTGCCGGCCGTCTCTGCGGGTCGTCGTCCGCGTACGGGACGAAGACCCGCCGCGCCGCCCGAACTCATCGGCCCCTGCCCCTCCCACCCTGCCGCGCGGTGCGCAGTCGTGCACGGCGAGCGTCCCTCCTGCGTCCGGGAGCGTCGCGCGCTCGCGGGGCTCGGGCCCCGAGAGGGGTGGTGGTCACCGTGCGCCGGGGGCAGAATGCCGAGGAGGACGAGCTCGACGGCCGCGCACGGCGGCGCATCGCGACAGGAGGCCGCGCACATGGTCGGTACGGCAGCGGTCCTGGGGATGACGGCCGTCGCCCTGGGCATGGTCCTGACGCCCGGTCCCAACATGGTCTACCTGGTCTCGCGCAGCATCAGCCAGGGGTGGCAGGCGGGCATGGTCTCGCTCGCGGGGACAGCGTCCGGCTTCGTCGTCTACATGACCCTGGCGAACCTGGGGCTCGCGGCCGTCGTCGTCGTGGTGCCGTGGCTGTACGTCGGCCTCAAGGTCGCGGGCGCGTGCTACCTGCTCTACCTCGCGTGGAGGACGCTGCGCCCGGGCGGGCGGTCCCCGTTCGAGGCGCAGGACCTCCCGCGCGACTCGCGCGCCACGCTGTTCCGCATGGGGCTGCTCACCAACCTGCTCAACCCCAAGGCCGCGATCATGTACCTCGCGCTCATCCCGCAGTTCATCGACCCGGCCGCGGGCAGCGTCATGGGGCAGGGGTTCGTGCTGGGCGGCGTGCAGATCGGGGTGAGCATGGCCGTCAACGCGGCGATCGTCCTCGCGGCAGGCAGCATCGCGGTCTTCCTGCGCTCGCGCCCCACGTGGATGCGCTGGCAGCGCCGCGCGACGGGCACCCTGCTGGGTGCGGTGGGGGTACGGCTCGCGATCGACGCCCCGGCCCCGGCGACGGCGTGAGGCCGCACGCCCGACGTCGTCGCTCGCCGCCCGAGTCCGCCTCGCCCGAGGCCTCGCACGGGCAGGTACGGGTCGGCACGGAGAGGCGCGACGAGCCTCCGTGGTGCGCTGCGCCGTCGGGCCCGCGACGTGCCTCACGCGGACCGCAGCGACCGCGACCCCAGGGTGAGCAGCGGTGCCGCGAGCGTCGCGGCCGCGACGAACAGCGCGACGCCCGTCCACCCCGCCTGCACCCACGCGACGCCTCCGAGCCACCCCAGCAGGCTCGACGCCGCGTAGTAGAAGACGTTGTACAGCGACGTCGCCTGCGCCCGCCCCACCACCGCCCGGTGCCCGACCCACCCCGACGCGACCGCGTGCGCCCCGAAGAACGCCGCCGTCAGGACCACGAGGCCCAGCAGGACCACGAGGATCTGCGGCGCGAGCGTCAGGAGCGCCCCCGCACCCATCGCGCCGCCCGCCACGGCCAGGACCCGGCGGCGACCCCACCGCAGCGTGAGGCTGCCCGCGAGCCGGGACGACACGGTCCCGCCCAGGTACGCGAAGAACACGAGCGACGTGACCGCGGGCGACAGCAGGTACGGCGGGGCCTCGAGCCGGAACCCCAGGTAGTTGTACGTCGTCACGAACCCGCCGATGACCAGCGCGCCGTTCGCGTACAGGACGAGGAGGCCACGGTCGCGCAGGTTCGCGACCACGAGCGCACCGACCTCGCGCAGGCTCGCACCGCCCGGGACGAACCCCCGCGCCCGCGGCACGAGCACCACGAACACCACGGCCGCGACCGCGCACAGCCCCGACACCACGGCCAGGCCCACGCGCCAGCCCGCGACCTCCCCGACCGACGCCGCGAGCACCCGGCCCGCGAGCCCGCCCACCGACGCCCCGCCGACGAACAGCCCTGCGACCACGGCCGTGTGCGCCGCCCGGATCTCCTCGTGCAGCAGCGTCACCGCCAGCGCAGGGACCCCGCCCAGGGCCGCCCCCGCGAGGAAGCGGCCCGCGACGAGGAGCTCGGTCGTCGGTGCGAACGGCACCAGGACGCCCAGGGCGCTCGCGGCCACCAGCGCGGCCCGCATGGCGCGGACGCGGCCGACGCGGTCGGCGACCACGGACCAGGGCAGGACCGCGAGCGCGAGGCCGAGCGTCGCGGCCGAGACCGTGAGCGAAGCCGTGGGGGCCGAGACCCCGAGGTCGGCCGCGACGGCGGGCAGGATCCCCTGCGGCGAGTAGAGCTGCGCGAACGTCGCGACCCCCGCGCACACGAGCGCGACGACCGTCCGGCGGTACCCCTGGGAGCCCTTCCGGTAACCCGTCCACGGCGCGCGCGGGCCGGGCAGGGCGGGTGCTGCGGCCGTTCCCGCGCCGAGGGTCGTCATGGGCTCGACCGTAGGAATCCCGGACTCTTGCGTCCAATGCATGGTGAGGTGCTGATGCATACGCTGTGGGCATGGACGCCGCCCTGGACGAGGAGACCCGTCGCCTGCTCCCGCTGCTGCCCGCGTTCGTCGCGGTCGCCGAGGTCGAGCAGGTGACCCTCGCCGCCGCGATGCTGCGGGCCCCGCAACCGACCGTGTCCCGGGCGGTCGCGCGCGTGGGCGAGGTGCTGGGCGTACCCGTCGTCGAGAAGCACGGGCGCGGCATCCGGCTCACCGCCGCGGGGCGCGCCCTCCTGCCGCACGCACGCCAGGCGCTCGCGGCGCTCGGCGCAGGCGTCGACGCCGTCCGCTCGAGCGAGGCGCTCGCGCGCGGCACCCTGTCGGTCGCGTTCCAGACCTCGCTCGGCGAGTCCGTCGTCCCGGGCCTCATCAAGGAGTTCCTCGCCGAACACCCCGCCGTCCGCTTCACCATGACGCAGGGCGCGCGCCGCTCGTGCCTGGCCGCGCTCGCCGCGGGCGAGGTGGACATCGCGCTCGTGTCGCGCCTCGTCCCGGCGCCCGCAGGCCTGCTGACGCTCACGCTCTTCCAGGAACCCGTCGTCCTCATGGTCCCCGCCGGGCACGAGCTCGCCGACCGCCCCAGCGCCACGCTGCGCGAGGCCGCCCGCTCGACCTTCATCACCCTCAAGCGGGGCTACGGCCTGCGTGGCACGGTCGACGCGTTGTGCGCCGCGGCCGGTGTGCGCCCCACCATCGGGTTCGAGGGCGAGGACCTGCACACCGTGCGCGGTCTGGTCGCCGCGGGGCTCGGCGTGAGCGTCCTGCCGCCCGCGCGCCACCCGGTGCACGACGGCGTCGAGCTCCGCCTGGACGAGCCCGTCACCACGCGTGACATCGGCGCGGCCTGGTCCCCTGACAACACCTCGCCCACTCTCGCGGCGTTCGTCGCGATGCTCCGCGCCGGGCTCGACAGTGGGCTCGACGCCGCCGCGCCGGCCGTGCGAGCCACGGACCCGACGGCGGAGCGTCACGCCGCGTCCACGACCGACGCGCGCCGCGCCGCAAGATTCCCGCACCCCACGACATGATGTGAGTGACGGGTGCGCCACCGCGGCGCCCGCACCGAAGCACGAAGGAGACCCCATGACTTCCCTGCGCCGCCTCGCCCCCGCCCTCTCGCTCGTCGCCGTCCTGGCGCTCGCCGCGTGCGGCACGGCCACCGACTCGGGTGGGGACTCGTCGGGCACGCCGGGCGCCGAGGAGAGCACCACGGACGAGACCACGCCCGCCGACGACTCGTCGGAGACCGCGCAGACGCCGATCGACGCGGCCGACCTCCCGATCGAGGCGGGCGCCAACGGCATCGAGCTCCCCGCCGGGATCGACGCGCCCACGAACGGCGGCACGGGCGCGGCCTGGACCGCGGAGGACGGCTACCTGTACGTCGTGACGTTCGGGTCGAGCACGTGCCCGCGCATCGCCGACGGGGAGGCGACCCTGGACGGGAGCGACGTCGTCGTGACCTTCGAGGAGCTCGACGCGAGCAAGCCCTGCACCATGGACCTGCGCGCCTGGACCACGGTCGTCCAGGCGCCGGAGGGCGTCGACGAGTCCGCCGACGTGACGGTCCGGCTCGGTGAGGACGGCACGGTCGTGCTGGCCCCGCGCAGCGCCGCAGGGCAGGTCGGCGAGGCCGCGTGGGTCACGCAGTCCTGACCGTCCGCCCGCTCGGCGACGCCGCGGATCGGCGCCCGTGAAGTTCGCGTGAAAGGGCTGGGCCGGGCGCCGCAAACGGCGCCCCGGCCCAGCCCGACCCGTTACCGTTGCCGGGTGAAGAAGCCCTCCCGCCGCACCACAGCGCTGTCCGCTGCGACGCTCGCCCTCGCCCTGCTGCTCGGGGCGTGCGCCCCCTCACCCAAGGTGCAGAGCCCGGCGGAGACCGGCTCCACGGGGCCCACGAGCACCGGCGAGGACGTGCCGGCCGAGCTCGCCGAGTTCTACGGGCAGAGCCTCGTGTGGGAGGACTGCGGGGGCGGCTTCGAGTGCACGACCGCGACCGCACCGCTGAGCTGGCAGGACCCGGCGCAGGGAAAGATCGAGCTGGCGCTCAAGCGCCTGCCCGCGTCGGGCGAGAAGATCGGGTCGCTGCTGACCAACCCCGGCGGTCCCGGCGGGTCCGGCATCGACTACGTCACGAGCGCGGCGGGCTCCATCGGCGCCCCCGTGCGCGAGGCGTACGACGTCATCGGGTTCGACCCGCGCGGCGTGGGGTCCTCGACCCCCGTCGTGTGCCTCGACGACGCGGCCAAGGACGTCTCGCTGTCCCGTGCGTACGACGACAGCGACGAGGGACGCGCCGAGATGGCCGCCGACCTCAAGGCCTGGGCCGACGCGTGCGCCCAGAACACGGGCGACCTCCTCGGCAACGTCGACACCCAGAGCGCCGCGCGCGACATGGACATGCTGCGTGCCGTCCTGGGGGACCCGCAGCTCAACTACCTGGGCTTCTCCTACGGCACCCAGCTCGGCGCCACCTACGCGGGGCTCTTCCCGGAGAAGGTCGGGCGCATGGTCCTCGACGGCGCGATCGACACCACGCTCACCTCCGACGAGATCTCGGCCCAGCAGGCCGTCGGGTTCGAGAACGCGCTGCGCGCCTACGTCGAGGACTGCCAGGGCGGCCAGGGGTGCCCGCTCACGGGGTCCGTCGACGACGGCATGGCGCAGGTCGAGGAGTTCCTCGACCAGGTCGCCGAGCGCCCCCTGAGGACGACGAGCGACCGGCGCCTGACCTCGACCCTCGCGTTCTACGGGATCGCGCTGCCGCTCTACAACAACGAGAGCTGGTCCGCCCTGACAGCGGGCCTCGACAGCGCGCTCAGCGACGGCGACGGCACCACGCTCCTCAGCTTCGCCGACCTGTACAACGGCCGGAACCCCGACGGGACCTTCAGCGACAACTCCGCCGAGGCCTTCCGCGCGATCAACTGCCTCGACGCTCGCGGCAACCCCGACCCCGAGGTCATGGCCGAGCAGGCCGCCCAGATCGAGGAGGCCGCCCCCACCATGGGGTCGTTCTTCACCTACGGCGGCATGTCCTGCGTCGACTGGGCCTACCCCGTGGTGGAGCAGGAGTTCGACCTGCACGCCGAGGGCGCGGCCCCCATCGTCGTGATCGGGACGACCAACGACCCCGCGACCCCGTACGTCTGGGCCGAGGGCCTCGCCAAGACCCTCGACTCCGCCTCGCTCCTCACCTGGGAGGGCGAGGGCCACACGGCCTACGGCCGTTCCAACGCGTGCGTGGGCGACGCCGTGGACGCGTACCTGGTCGCGGGGGAGGTTCCGCAGGACGGGAAGGTCTGCTGAGGCTCGTCCCGGAGACGCTCGGGCGGGCTCGGCCGGGCGCCCTGGCGGGCATGCCGGCGGGCGCCTCGCGGGGGCCGCGGGCAGGCGGCCCGACGGCGTCGCGGAGGCCGGTTTGTCGTGACGCCCTCGCGTTGGGTACAGTTGCGACGCTTGCTGAAACGGAGCGCCGCGAGGCGTGATGTCCGGTACGCGCCGCCTTAGCTCAGTCGGTAGAGCGTCTCACTCGTAATGAGAAGGTCATCAGTTCGATTCTGATAGGCGGCTCCGTCACGAAGGCCCGGAACCTCAACGGTTCCGGGCCTTTCGCGTTCCGTCGCTCCGTCGCTCCCTGCGGCCAGATGGGCCAGATGGGCCAGATGGGCCAGATGGGGGCCGAACCCCGACCACGCGTTCCTGTCCCGGTAGGGCTACAGGCATCCGCCCGCGACCCAGTCGGAGTTCGCCGTCGCGAAGTCGGGGTCGGCGGCGGGGGACAGGACCCGCATGAGGATGACCTGCTCGGGTGTCCCTGCCGGCTGCTGTCCGTCCTCGTCGCCCTGGGTCTCGAACACGAGGTACCCGTCGGGGTCGGCGAGCCACCAGACGTTCGACAGCGGACCGGGCGTCCCGGGGACCAGGTCCGGGTACGTGGCCTGCAGCGTCGCGAGGTCGGTGCCGATGCCCACCCCTTCCGCCGTGCGAGGTCCGGCCTTGAGCACGTCGATCCAGGAGACTCCCGAGTCGTCGGTCGCGACGCCCAGGGGGTAGGTGCCGTCGATCAGGGGGTACGTCGTCACCCAGCGCCCGGGGTCGCCACCGCCCATGTCTGCGCACTCGTCGGGGGACCAGCGGATCATCGCGGCGCCAGGATTGGACTCGGGGGGCACGCCGATCGCGAGGGGGCCGAGGCCGGACGTGCTGATGACGAGGCTCTCGAAGGCGGGCGGTGCCGCGGCCTCCCCGGAGGGCTCGGCCGTGCCGGACGGTTCCGCCGAGCGCGTCGTCTCGCCGGTGCCGGGAGCGTCGGAGGTCCCGGACGTCCCGTCGGTCGGGGAGGGCGTCGTCTCGCGCGGGGTGGACGTGCTCGCGGACGGGACGTTCGACGTCGGTCCGTCAGGTGAGCCGGGGCTTGCGCACCCGACGAGGACGAGCGTCACGAGCGACGCACTGACCAGGACACCACGACCGATTCTCATGTCGCACCACCTTCTGCGGGTCCATGTCCAGGGTACGCGCGGGGCGGGTCCGGAGACCCGACCGATGCGGGATCGCAACGTCTGCCGGGTGATCCGGGCGAAGAACGAGGCGGCTGGGCTGTGCTCTCTGCACTGCCGGACCGCCTCGCGTGACGAACGTAGCGCGGTCGGGCCGCGCGCACCCCACCAATTACGCTTGGCCCATGTTCACCATCGGCCGTCGTCGCCCTGTCACCTACGTCCTGGGCCAGCCGGTCAAGTCCTTCCCGGAGATCGCCCCCGAGGTCGAGCGCGGCACCATCCTGCGCATCACCGAGATCGGCGAGCCCGTCCTGCACACCCCGGCCCGCGAGGTGACGGCGTTCGGCACGCCCGAGCTCGCGCAGCTCGTCGACGACCTGTTCACGACGATGTTCGTCGCGGAGGGCGTGGGGCTCGCGGCGCCGCAGGTGGGCGTGGACCTGCGGGTCTTCGTGTACGACGTCGAGGACGAGGAGGAGGACCGCCACGTGGGGCACGTCGTCAACCCGGTGCTCGAGGTCTTCGACGGTCCCGAGGACGAGGTCGAGGTGAGCGACGAGGGCTGCCTCTCGATCCCCGGCGCCTACGCACCGCTCGCGCGCCCCGTGAAGGCGGTCGTGCGCGGGTTCGACCAGCACGGCAACCCCGTCGAGCTCGTCGGCGAGCACTTCCTGGGGCGGGCGCTCCAGCACGAGGCGCAGCACCTCGACGGGACGCTGTACTTCGACCACCTCACGCCCGAGGCGCAGGAGGCCGTGATCGCCGAGATGCACGAGGAGCGGGCCGGCGTCCTCGAGGAGCGTCGCGCGATGTCCGAGGCGCTGGGTGAGAAGCCTGTGGAGTACCCGGCGGAACCGCTGCGCTGATCCGTTCCGGCAGGGCTCCCACGAGACGGGTGGTCCGGTCCGAGACATGCGTCTGCGCCGCACGCGTACGGGCGCGTCTCGGACGGGACCACCCGTCTCGTCCTGGGGGAGCGGCGGTCAGGCTCTCCGGGCCCGGCGGCTGAGCAGCACGGCCCCGGCTCCCGCGGCAAGCAGCACCACGGCGCCGCCGCCGAGCAGCAGCGCGTTCGACCCGGTCGCCGCGAGGCCACCCTCTGGCGCCGAGGCAGCCGAGCCGTCCGTGGTGACGGGCGCCGCCTCGGTCGACGTGTCCACGAGCGTCTTCGCGACCGGTGTGGCGTCGGGGACCTCGACCGCGGTGGCCTCGGGCGCCGGTCCCGTGGCCGCGAGCCCCTCGTCGTCGGGCGTCGTCACGGGAGTCGTCCCGGGGGTGGCCGGCGTCTCGGGCGAGGTGGGCGACGGCTCGGTGACGGGGGAGTCGACGGGGGCTCCGCCGTCGGGCACCGCGACGCCGGGCGACACGGGTGCGGGCCGCGGCACGGGGGCTGGGCGCGTCACCGGGGTGGTCGGGGCCGGCGTGCAGACGGGCTCTTGCCTGCCCTCCCCGAAGTGCTCGTCGAAGCCCGCGACCTGCACCCACGTCACGCAGTAGCCGGTGGGGAACGCGGCGGCCGCGTCGGCGAAGTCGAGCGAGCCGGCGCCGATGTGCGTGGCGGTCGACCGGCCGTTCCCCGACTCGAGGTGGAGGTTGAAGTCGCGTCCGCCCGTCCCGTCGAGCGCGGTGGCCCGGTAGTTGACGTGGTCGTGCTCGTGGAACACGCGGCCGGTCGGCAGGGTCACGCCGTCCGCGGTCACGGTGTAGGGGGTGGGGGAGTCGGACCCGGCGAACGCGATCGCGGGGGTGGCCGCGAGGATCGCTGTCGTGAGGAGGGCGACGGGCACTGCGCGCATCAAGGAGGACCTTTCGGGAGCGGCCCCGGGCTCGGATCGAGCGGGGCAGGCACCTCATGGCCGCGGACGTGTCGGACTCACGTCTCGTGTCGGGCACGTGGGCGCGCCCAAGGTACCGCTTCCCACGGCTCGGTGGAAGCGCTGCCAGATGGTTCGGGGTCCGTCCCTTTGCCCAGGTCAGGACGTCGCGCGTGGCTTCCCGGAGCGAGCCGCGCCGCTCAGAGCGTCGCGAGCCACCGCACGACGGCGTCGCTCACCGCCGCGTGGTCGTTCCGCACGTCGTGGGCCCCGGGCAGGCGCACCTGCGTGACCGGTCCAGGGATCGCCGCGACGTGCTCGTCGAACTCCTCGGGCGCACCGAACGGGTCGGTCGTGCCGGACACGAACAGCACCGGGACGCCGAGCTGGGGGAAGTGGTCGACGCGCAGCTTCTCGGGCTTGCCCGGCGGGTGCAGGGGGTAGCTCAGCAGCACGAGCCCGGCCGCGGGCAGCCCCTCGGCCACGGCGATCGAGCACATGCGTCCGCCGTACGACCGGCCGCCGAGGACGAGCCGGTCGGGCGCGAACCCCGCCTCGGTCGCGAAGCGCCCGGCCTCCTCGACCAGGTGCGCGACCGCGACCGGCGCCCGGTCCGGCATTCGTCTGCCGGCGATCCGGTACGGGAAGTCGACCCGGCGCACGGGCAGCGGCGCGACGGCGTCGGCGACCGCGACGAGCGTCGGGTGGTCGCGGCCGGCGCCGGCCCCCGGGGTGAGGAGGAGGCCGCCGACCGCCGGAGCTGGTGATCCCGTCATGGGTCCAGTCTCGCAGCGACCAGGGACTTGCCAGCGGTCGACCACGGGGTTGAGGTCGTCAGTCGGCTCAGAACGACCTCAACCCCGTGGTCGGCACCTGGCTGGAGCTGCTACAGGGCCGCGAGGAGCTCCTGCATCTCCGCGATCTCGGCCTCCTGGGCGTCGACGATCTCCTGCGCCAGCGCCAGGGCCTGCGGGTTCTCACCGTCCGCGAGCTCGGCCTCGGCCATGTCCACGGCGCCCTCGTGGTGCGCGATCATGCCCTCGAGGAACAGCCGCGAGAGCGTCGCGGCGTCCGCGTCCTCGAGCGCCCGGATCTCCTCGTCGCTCAGCATGCCGTCCATCTCGTGGCCCGAGCGGTCGCCCATGGGCTCGGCGCCCCACTCGTCGAGGAAGCCCTCCATGGTCGTGATCTCGGGCTCCTGCGCGCCCTCGATCCGGGTCGCGAGATCCACGACGGCCGGGTCCACGCCCTCCGTGTCCAGCACGATCCGCGACATCACGAGCGCCTGCTCGTGGTGCGGGATCATCATCTGCGCGAACATGACGTCCGCGTCGTTGGCCTCCGCGGCGGGGTCGGCCCCCGCGTCGGGCATGGTCTCGGCGCCGCCGCCCATGTCGTGGCCCTCCATGCCGTCGTCGCCGGTGTCGGAGCAGCCCGCGAGGACCAGCGTCGAGCCGAGCGTCAGGCCGATCGCGGCCCGGGTCAGGGTGTGCTTGTTCATGAGTCGTCCCTCGGATGAGTCGGTGGGCCGCGAGAGTCCTCGCGGCCGTGATGGTGTGCTGCGGCCCCGGCAGGGCCGAGCGCCTATCTCCGACTGATCCCGAGCGCGACGAGCGACGGCGGGCGCAGCGCCCACCCGAGCCGCCACCAGGGCGCGACGACGCGCGCACGGTGCGTGACGCCGTCGGGCAGGCGGCGCCACAGCGCCGGGCCGCCGAGCGAGACCATCGCGACGAGCACCATGAGGCACATCGCCTCGAGCTCGCCGTGCCCCGTGCCCGACGGCGCCTCCCCCTCCCTGGCAATGTCGCCCACGGCGGCGGTCGCCGGGTCCGTGACCGAGTGCGCGGGGCCGTGGGCCACAGGGCTCCCCGACATCTGGTGCATCCCGACGAACCCGCCGAGCAGCAGCGCCGTCCCGAGCAGCACCGCGAACCGCCGGGCGGGGCCGGAGGTTCGCGAGAGCCGCAGGAGGGTTCGCACGGGGATCAGGACGCTGCCACGCGAGCCGGGTCGAGGTCCAGGCGGCGCAGGAGCTGCGCGTTGAGGGCCACGATCACGGTCGACAGAGACATGAGCAGGGCACCCACGGCCATGGGCATGACGAACCCGACCGGGGCCAGGACGCCCGCCGCGAGAGGCACCGACACCAAGTTGTACCCGGCCGCCCACCACAGGTTCTGCTTCATCTTGCGGTAGCTCGCCCGGGACAGCTCGATCACGGACAGGACCGAGCGCGGGTCGTCGCTCGCGAGGATGACCCCGGCCGACGCGATGGCCACGTCGGTGCCCGCGCCGATCGCGATGCCCACGTCCGCCTGCGCGAGCGCGGGGGCGTCGTTGACGCCGTCGCCGACCATCGCGACCTTGTGGCCGCGTGCCTGGAGCTCGGAGACCTTGGCCCCCTTGTCGCCCGGGCGGACCCCGGCGAAGACCTCGTCGATACCGAGCTCGTCGGCCACCGACTGCGCCACGGCCTGCGCGTCACCCGTGATCATGACGACCCGGATGCCCCGACGGTGCAGCGCGTCGATCGCCTCGCGGGACTCGGCCCGGATCTCGTCGGCCAGGGCGAAGGCGCCGAGCACCCGGGGTGCTCCGTCGCCCAGCCCGAGCGCGTGCAGGACCGTCGCGCCCTCGCCCTCCCACGTGGCGGCGTCGGGCAGGGGGGACAGGCCGTGCTCCCGCAGGAGCGACGGGCCGCCCACCGCGATCCGGCGACCGTCCACGAGACCCGAGACGCCCACGGCCGTCGAGGACCGGAAGTCCTCCGCGCGCGGGACGCGCACGTCCCTGTCCGCGGCGGCGTTCACGATCGCGCGGGCCAGCGGGTGCTGCGAGTCGGCCTCGACGGCCGCGGCCAGCGCGAGCAGGTCGTCCTCGCTGCCCGACGCAGCGACGAGGTGCGTCACGACGGGCTCGCCCTTGGTCAGCGTGCCGGTCTTGTCGAACAGGACGGCGTCGACCGTGCGCATCTGCTCGAGCGCCATGCGGTCCTTGACGAGCACGCCCGCCTTGGCCGCGCGCTCGGTAGAGATCGACACCACGAGCGGGATCGCGAGGCCCAGCGCGTGGGGGCACGCGATGACCAGGACCGTGATGGTCCGGATGAGGGCGTTCTCCGGGGTGCCCCAGACGCTCCACGCGACCAGGGTCAGCACCGCGGCGCCGAGCGCGAACCAGAAGAGCCAGCCCGCGGCGCGGTCGGCGAGGCGCTGGGCGTGCGAGGACGAGGCCTGGGCCTCGGCCACGAGGCGCTGGATGCCTGCGAGGGCCGTGTCGTCGCCGACCGCGTCGACCGTGACGCGCAGCGCCTGGTCGGTCGCGACCGTCCCGGCCACGACGTGGTCGCCGACCGTCCGGCGCACCGGGCGCGACTCGCCCGTGATCATGGACTCGTCGACGTCCGCGGTGCCCTCGGAGACCACGCCGTCGGCGGGCACGCGCCCGCCCGGACGCACGACGACGACGTCGCCCACCACGAGGTCCGTCGGGGACACCGTCGCCACCTGGCCGTCGTCGCCCACGCGCTCGGCCTCGTCGGGCAGCAGGGCAGCGAGCGACTCGAGGGCCGACGACGACTGCGCGAGCGAGCGCATCTCGATCCAGTGGCCCAGCAGCATGATGACGACCAGCAGCGCGAGCTCCCACCAGAAGTCGAGCTCGTGCGACAGGATCCCCAGGCTCGCGCCCCACGACGAGACGAACGCGACCGTGATCGCGAGCGCGATGAGCAGCATCATCCCGGGCTTGCGGGCCTTGAGCTCGTCGACCGCGCCCGTGAGGAACGGCCGGCCGCCCCAGGCGAACATGATCGTGCCGAGGACCGGCGAGACCCAGGCGATACCCGGGACGTCGGGCAGCGGGTAGCCGATGATCGACGCGAACATCTCGCTCGCGAGGACCGTCGGGACCGCGAGGGCGAGCATGATCCAGAACAGGCGGCGGAACATCGCGACGTGGCCCGAGTGGCCGCCGTGGCCCGCGTGGCCCGCGTGGCCCGCGTGCGCCGAGTGGTCCGTGCCGGGCATCGAGGCCATGTCGTGGCCGCTGTGGCCGCTGTGGCCGCCGTGTCCGTCATGACCGGCGTGGCCCGTGTGGTCGGCGTGGCCCGCGTGCGCCATGTCGTGGCCCGCGTGCGCGTCGTGGTGCTCGTGCCCCGGCGCCGCGACCGCCGCGGTGTGCTCGGTGCGGCCGACCTGCGGGGCCCGGTCCTCTCGGCCGTCCCCTGGCTGGTCGTGACCGGAGTGGCCACCGTGCTCGTCGTGGTCCATGGGATTCATCGTCCCGTCCTTCCTCGTATCTCGCCGGGCGGTCGGTCGCGCCGGGCGAGCCTTCGCTCGGCCATACCCCCCTGGGGTATCGACAACTCACGATCCTGCCGCAGCATTCCCGGTCCGTCAAGGGGAGAGCGGGGCGCGCCTCGGGTGCCGAGCACGAGGTTGAGGTCGCCATGAGCCCGAGAACGACCGCAACCCCGTGCTCGGCACCGACCCGCCGCCGGACCCGCCGCCGGACCCGCCGCGATTCATAGCCTCCCCATAGGTTCGTGACAGCACGGCCCCAGTGCCGCTCCCTACCGTCACCCTCGATGACCGTCGCGCCGTCGTGCGCGCAGGACGTGAGGGAGAACATGGGCAAGCTGCTCAGACGCACGAGCACCAGGACGCGGGTGATCGCCGGGGCTCTCGCTCTGGCGCTCGTGGCCGGTGCCGTCTACTGGTTCGTGCTCCGCCAGCCCTCGTCGGCCGCGGCCGCACCCGAGGCGACCACCCAGTCCGTCGCGGCGAGCCTCAGCACGGTCCAGCAGAGCGTCACGACGACCGCGACCCTGACACCGAGCGTGCAGGAGGAGGTCTCGTTCGCGGGCTCGGGCACGGTCACGGCCGTCGAGGTCGAGGCGGGGGAGACCGTCACCGCGGGCCAGGCGCTCGCCACGATCGACACGCTCCAGCTCGACGCCGCGCTCAAGTCCGCGCAGGCCGACCTCGCCGAGGCGCAGGCGGCGCTCGCGGACAGCGAGGACTCGTCCGACGGCTCGGCGGCCGACCTGGCGCGGATCAGCGCGGACGAGGCGCAGGTCGAGGTCGCACGCTCCGCGGTCACGGCTGCCGAGGAGGCGCTCGCGGGCGCGACGCTCACGGCCCCCGTCGCGGGCCTGGTGACCGAGGTCAACGTGAGCGTGGGCCAGGCGGTCACGGGCTCGACGTCGACCGCGTCGGGCTCCGGGAGCGCAGCCACGGGGTCGGGCTCCGGCTCGGGCTCCGGCTCGGGCGCCGGGAGCAGCGGCGGGACCGGCGGGACCGGCGGGACCGGCGGGACCGGCGGGTCGGCGCCCGGCGCGACGAGCGGCACCACGACCACCTCGTCGGGCGCGGCCTTCGTGATCGTGGGCACGGACGCCTGGGAGGCGTCGGCCTCGGTGGGCGACGCGGACCTGCCGCACCTCACGGTCGGCAACCAGGTCGAGCTCACGGTCGACGGGCTCGAGGACACGGTCTTCGGGACGGTCGCCACGATCGGCCTGCTGCCGTCGACGTCGTCGGGCTCGGCCTCGTACCCCGTCACGATCGCGGTCACGGGCTCGCCCGAGGGGCTGCACGACGGCATGTCGGCCGACGCCGAGATCATCTACGAGCGGCGCACCGACGTGCTCACGGTCCCGAGCGCCGCGGTGCGCACGGTCGACGGCGAGTCGGTCGTGACGCAGCTCGACGAGGACGGCGAGGAGGTCACCACGGTCGTGACCGTGGGCGCGACCACGGGCAGCCTGGTCGAGATCACGAGCGGTCTCGAGGAGGGGGACGAGGTACTGGTCGAGGTGGTCCAGCGCTCCGGGACGGACACGGGGCAGCAGGGCGGCCAGGACGGCCAGGGCGGGCAGGTGCCCGGCGGGGGCGACTTCGACCCGAGCCAGCTCCCCGAGGGTTTCGACCCGAGCCAGATGGGTGGCCCGGGTGGCCAGGGCGGGGGGCAGCGCAATGGCTGACCTCTCCGGCCCGACGACGGCGCTCACCCAGGGCGCCCCGGCCCACGAGCGCGAGGGTGGGCCCCGGACGGCCGAGCTCGCCGCCGGCGCGCAGGGCCCGGTCATCGAGCTGCACGCCGCGGGCAAGACGTACCGCACGGGGTCGGTCGAGTTCGAGGCGCTGCGGGGCGTGGACCTCGCGATCGGTCAGGGCGAGTACGTCGCGATCATGGGCCCCTCGGGGTCCGGCAAGTCGACGCTCATGAACATCCTGGGCTGCCTCGACGTCCTCTCGACCGGGCGGTACCTGCTCGCGGGGAACGACGTGGGCGACCTGGACGAGGAGGACCTCGCCGAGATCCGCAACCACCAGATCGGCTTCGTGTTCCAGCAGTTCCACCTGCTGCCGTCGCTGTCCGCGTGGCGCAACGTCGAGCTCCCGCTGACGTACCGGCGCGTCCCGGCCGACGAGCGGCGCGCGCGGGCGACCGCCGCGCTCGAGCGGGTGGGTCTGGGGGACCGGCTCGCGAACCGGCCCGGTGAGCTGTCGGGGGGCCAGCAGCAGCGGGTCGCGGTGGCGCGGGCCCTCGTCGGGGAACCGGCGATGATCCTCGCGGACGAGCCGACCGGGAACCTGGACTCGTCCTCGACCGAGGACGTCCTGGCGCTCTTCGACGACCTGCACGCGCAGGGCCGCACGATCGTCCTCATCACGCACGAGCTCGAGGTCGCCGAGCGCGCCCGCCGGATCGTGCGGGTCCGTGACGGCCGCATCCAGAGCGACACCCTGTCGGGGGTGGCCGCATGACGTGGCACGAGACCTTCCTGACGGGCTGGAGCGCGGTGCGCTCGCACGCGATGCGCTCGCTCCTGACGGTCCTGGGCATCCTCATCGGGATCGCCGCCGTGATCCTCACGGTGGGCCTCGGGCTGGGGACGCAGAAGGACGTGAGCGAGCAGATCAGCGCGCTGGGCTCGAACCTCCTGATCGTCACGCCGGGGTCCAGCACGGACGGCGACGGCATGCGTGGGGGTTTCGGCTCGGGTGCCACGCTCACGCGCTCGGACGCGGAGGCCCTCGCCTCGGAGGTCAACGCCCCGGACGTCGCGGGGGTCGCCCCGGAGAAGTCGTCGTCGTTGTCGGTCGAGACGAGCGAGACGAACTGGACCACACAGGTCGTCGGCACGACCGATGACTGGACGGACGTCCGCTCGCGCGAGCTGGCCCAGGGCGAGTTCTTCACCGCGCAGGACGAGGCCGAGCAGGCGGCGGTCGTGGTGCTGGGCTCGTCGACCGCGACCGAGCTGTTCGGGTCGCCCGACGCCGTCGGGCGCAGCGTGAGCATCGAGGGCACGGTCTTCTCGGTCGTGGGCGTCCTCGCGGAGGCCGGGGCCGACTCGTCGAGCGACCTGGACGACCTGGCCGTGATCCCGCTGAGCACCGCGGCGAACCAGGTCATGGGCGACACGGCGCGCTCGTCGGTCTCGACCATCTACCTCAAGGCCGCCTCGGAGGACGTCCTGTCCGCGGCCTACCAGGAGGCCGAGGCCGTGCTGCTCAACCTGCACGGCATCACCGACGCCGACGAGGCGGACTTCTCGATCGACAGCCAGGACGCCCTGGTGTCCACGGCGACGTCCGTCTACCGCACGCTCACGGTCCTGCTCACGGGGATCGCGGCGCTCTCGTTGCTCGTCGGCGGGATCGGCGTCATGAACATCATGCTCGTGTCCGTCACCGAGCGGACCCGCGAGATCGGGCTCCGCAAGGCGCTGGGCGCGCCGCCGTGGGCGATCCGCCGCCAGTTCCTGGTCGAGGCCTCGATCCTCGGCCTGGCGGGCGGTGTGATCGGGGCGGCCCTGGGCATCGTCGCGGCCAAGGTCCTCCCCGGCGTGCTGGGCACCTCGATCGTGGTGCTCCCGGCGGCGGTCGTCGGGTCGATCGTGATCGCGCTCGTGATCGGCGTCGTGTTCGGCGTCTACCCCGCGGTCCGGGCGGCGCGGCTCGCGCCGATCGACGCCCTGCGCTCGGAGTGACCGTGACCGTGACCGCTCATCCCACCCGTCGGCCGATTTCCGTCCGTCCCGCGTCCCGTCGCGGAACCGTCGAGGAGAGAGAAACGAGGAGAGAACCATGAACCCCGCCACGTACCGTCCGCTGCACTCGTCGCCGCTCGCGCGCTCGCACCGCCTGCTCGCGGTCCCCGCCGTCCTGCTGGGTGCGAGCCTGGCCCTGGCAGGCTGCTCGTCCGACGACGCCGAGTCCTCCGGCTCGCAGGCCACGTCGTCGTCGGACGGGTCGAGCGGCTCGACCGAGGGGCGGCAGGGCGACCGGAGCGGTCCCCGCGGCATCTCGGGCGAGATCGCCGCGATCTCCGACGGCGTCCTCCAGGTCCGGTCGTCGGACTCCCAGACCGCGGTCGCGTACACCGACGAGACGACGATCTCGGCGACCACGGCCGCGTCGCTCGACGCCGTGACCGTGGGCTCGTGCGTCGTCGCCACCCTCGCAGGTTCCGACGACGCCTCGGCAGAGGCCGCGACCGTGGCGGCGAGCGTCGCGGTCACGGCGCCGACCGACGGCGAGTGCTCGGGCGGCTTCGGGGGCGGACGTCCCTCGGGCGAGGCCCCGGACGGATCGTCGTCCGGCGCCGACGAGCAGTCGCCGGGGGACGGTGCCGGCAGCGACGGCGAGCGCCCGGAGCGCCCGGAGGGCGCCCCGACCGACCAGCCGGAGGACCTGCCCGACGGCGCCGCGCGCCCGGGTGGCGGAGGCCTCGGCGGGATCGTGGCCGGGAAGGTCACGGCGGTGTCGGGCACCGAGATCACGATCGAGTCCACCAGCCCGGGTGCCCCCGGCGCGGACCGGCCGTCCGACGACGCCTCGGACACCGCCGAGTCCTCGGACGCGTCCGCTCCGACGACCTCGACCGTGACCGTGGACGGCTCGACCACCTACACGACCACGGCCGACGCGGACGCCTCGGCGCTCGCCGTCGGGCAGTGCGTGAGCGTCGGCACCGCGCCGCGCAGCGACCAGGCGACCGACGACGCGAGCGGCGACTCCGCGACGGACACCGCGGGCACCGTGACCGCCACGAGCCTGACCGTGTCCGACCCCGTCGACGGCGAGTGCTCGACCGGGTTCGGCGGCACGGGCCAGGGCGGGCCCGGCGGGGGCGCACCGGGCGACGCGCCCGGTGGTCGGGGCTCGGACGAGAGCGGGACCGACGATGCGTGACCGGACCCGCCGGACCCGCGGACGGGCCGACGCGGCCGTGACGAGCACGGGCGGCACGATCGGGACCGTCCCGGGGGTGGCCGTCGCGAGCGGGGCCTCCGCGCCCGGCGGCGTCCTCACGCCGGCCGCCGCCCGGCGGGCCGCGAGGCGCCGCCGCCGGGCCGTGACGGGCGTCTCGGCCGTCGTCGTGGTGAGCCTCGTGGGCGCCGGGGCGGCCTTCGCCGTGAACCGCGGCTCCGACGGGAGGTACCGGACGGCGACCGCGTCCACGGGCGAGGTCACCCAGACGGTCGACGCGGCCGGGACGGTCGCGTCGGCCGCACGCGCCGACGCCGCGTTCTCGGTCGCGGGCACGGTCGCGACCGTGAACGTCGCCGTGGGCGACACCGTGGGCGCGGGCGACGTCCTCGCGACCCTCGACCTGACCGAGCTCGAGGACGCGGTCGAGGCCGCGCAGGAGAAGGTGGCCCAGGCCGAGCAGACGCTCGAGGACGACCTGGCGTCGCAGACCTCGACGGGGTCGTCGTCGGCCAGCGCGGCGACGGCGACCGGCTCGGCGACCGTGACCCCGAGCGCCGCGGGCACGGGCGGCGGGGTCGTGGTCCGGACGGGGCTGGTCTCGTCCACGTCGTCCACCACGTCGCAGCCGACCACGTCGTCCACGGCGGGCACCGCCTCCACGTCGCCCGCGCTCGCGCAGGCGCTCGAAGCCGTCGCGCTCGCCCAGCAGGCGCTCCTCGACGGGTACGACGCCGCGGCGGCCGCGCTCGAGTCGAGCTCGACGAGCGTCGTCGGGTCCCAGGAGGCGTGCTCGGCGTTCCTCGCCGCGACCGAGGACGACCTGCCCTCCGGCGAGGGGGACGAGGCAGGCGAGGGCACGGGCGACGGGACCGAGGGCGGCACGGTCGATCTGGCGGCCGCCCTGACCACGTGCCAGGAGGCCGTCACCGCGGCGCTCACGTCGCAGACCGACGTCGACGGCGCGCAGCACTCGCTGCTCGACCTCGCGGCACAGCTCGACGCCGCGGTCCAGACGGCCCAGGAGGTGCTCGCGGCCGAGCAGGGGAACGGCTCGGGCACCCAGGCGCCGGGGGGAGGCAGCGGGTCCGGTTCCGGCGCAGGTTCCGGCTCCGGCGACGCGTCCGGCGGGGCGCCGCCGGTGCCCTCCGGGGGGTCGAGCGGCGGCGGGACCGGCGCAGCCGCAGGGTCCGGCGGCACGAGCGGTGCACCGGACGCGGGCGACTCCGGCGGCGCAGGGTCCGGCGGCACGAGCGGTGCACCGGGCGCGGATGCGGGCGGTTCCGTGGTGGCCTCCGCCGAGCGGATCCTGGCCGACCGCGCGGCGATCGAGGTCGCCGAGGCGCAGCTCGCGATCGCGCAGGCCGACGCGCAGCGCTCGACCCTGACGAGCCCCGTCGCGGGCACGGTCGCGCAGGTCGCGCTCGCGGTGGGCGACCAGGTCGAGGCCTCCTCGACGTCCGCGGTCGTGACGGTCCTGGGGACCGACGGCTACGTCGTCGAGACCACGGTGCCGCTGACCGCGGTGGTGAGCCTCGCCGTCGGGCAGGACGCTGCCGTGACCGTGTCCGACGACCCGACCGTGCGCACGGGCGTCGTGAGCAGCATCGGCGTGCTCAGCACGAGCACGTCCCAGACGCCCGAGTACCCCGTGACGATCGCGCTCGACCCGCAGGACGACACCCTCTACGAGGGGTCGTCGGCGCAGGCGTCGGTCACGGTCGCGGGCGGCACGGACGTGCTCGTCGTCCCGACCTCGGCCGTCCGGTCGGACGGTACCGCGCGCACCGTCTCGGTGCTCCGGGACGGGGAGGTGACGGTCGTGACCGTGGAGGTCGGCGCCGTCGGGCAGGAGGTCACGGAGATCACCGCCGGGCTGGAGGAGGGCGACGAGGTGGTCCTCGCGGACCTGGCCCAGGAGATGGTGAGCGACGAGGAGGCCTCGACGGGTCTGACGGGGCTCGGCGCAGACTCGGGCGGCTCGCAGCAGCCGGGGCAGGTGCCGGGCGGCGGGCAGCCGCCGGGCGGCGGCACGGGCGGCCCGCCGAGCCGGGGCTAGCTGTACCCGGCCAGGAGGTTGGTTACAGCCTGCTGATCGGGGGTTGGCCGTCGAGGGCTTGGTGGCGACGGTGGGTGTTGTAGTGCTCGATCCAGG
>NZ_JAMXIO010000037.1:0-32979 GCF_059651515.1 Oerskovia sp. 140933 | reverse complement strand
CCAGGCGTGTCGCACAAGAGCTCCGCACTCGACAGCTCCGCACTCGGCGGCTGCCCTCCGGCCGTGGCGCCCGACCTCAGGTCAGGTCGCGCACCGCCGCGTACCGCGCGCGGATCCCGGGCTCGGGCTCCGCGTCGTAGCCCGTGCTCGACGACGTCTCCCACCGGGGGGCCTCCGCCTCGCCCGACAGCACCCAGGCCGCCTGGCGAGCGGCGCCGTCGGCCACGTACTCGCCCGGCTCGGGGACCGTGACGGGCAGACCGAAGACCTGCGGCGCGATGCGCCGCACCGCCTCGGACTGCGCGCCCCCGCCGATGACCTGGAGCCGCTCGACCGTGACGCCCTGCGCACGCAGGGCGTCGAGGCCGTCGGCCAGGCCGCACAGCATGCCCTCCACGGCGGCCCGCGCCAGGTGCGCGGGCGTCATGGTCGCGAGGCGCATCCCGTGGAGGGTGCCGCTCGCGTCGGGCCGGTTGGGGGTCCGCTCGCCCTCGAGGAACGGGACGAGCACCAGGCCGTCGGCCCCTGCCGGCGCCTGGAGCGCGAGCCGGGACAGGCCCGCGTGGTCCACGCCCAGGACCCGCGCGGTCGCGTCGAGGACGCGGCTCGCGTTGAGGGTCACCCCGAGCAGCAGGTAGTTGCCCGTGGCGTCGGCGAACCCGTTGACGAGCCCGCTCGCGTCGGCCGTGGGGGACGACGCGATGGCGGACACGACCCCCGAGGTCCCGATCGAGACCGCGACGTCGCCCGCCCGCATGCCGAGACCCAGGGCCGCGGCCGCGTTGTCCCCGGCACCGGGGCCGATCAGGGCCCCAGCGGCCACCCCGGCCCCGGCCACGCCGCGAGCCGCGGGCCCGGTGGACTCCCCCGGTCCGAGGACCCGGGGCAGCGCGACGTCGGAGCGTCCGAGCGCGAGCTCGAGCAGGTCGGCGCGGTACGCACCGCGCCCGCCGTCGGCCGAGGCGTCGAAGTAGCCCGTCCCGGACGCGTCGGAGCGGTCGGTCACGAGCGCGCCGAGGTCGGGCTCGAGGCCCTCGCTCCGCGGACCGTAGCCCGCGATGCGCCACGTGAGCCAGTCGTGCGGGAGCGCGACGGCCGCGACGCGCGCCGCGTTCTGCGGCTCGGCGTCACGCAACCAGCGCAGCTTGGTCACGGTGAGCGACGCGACGGGCACGGACCCGACGGCCTCGGCCCACGCCTTGGCCCCGGCCCCGGGGTCCCCGTCGCCGAGCTCACGGACCAGGTCCTGCGCGGCACCGGCCGAGCGGGTGTCGTTCCACAGGAGCGCGGGACGGATCACCTCGCCGTCGGCGTCGAGCACGACCATGCCGTGCTGCTGCCCGCCCACGGCCAGGGCCGCGACGTCGTCGAGCCCGCCCGCGACCTCGGCCGCGGTCCGGAACGCGACCCACCACGCGTCGGGCGAGACCTCGGTGCCGTCGGGGTGGGACGCCGAGCCGGAGCGCACGAGCGCCCCGGTCCGTGCGTCCCGGACGACGACCTTGCACGACTGCGTCGAGGAGTCGATCCCTGCGACGAGAGCGCTGGTCATGAGTTCGCCCATCAGCCGATCAGGTGCTTGAGCGCGAGCTGGTTGAGGCGCACGAAGCCGAAGTCGCGCTCCGCGGCGGCCTCGACGTCGAACTCCTCGTAGGCCGCACGGTCGGCGAGCAGGTCCGCGACCGTCTCGTCCGCGCCCAGGGTGCTCTCGCCGAGCTCGAACACGCCCGCGTGCTTGAACGCGGCCTGGACCTCGGGGTCGGCCCGGTACTCGGCGGACTTGCGCGCGAGCATCGAGTACGTCTCCATGTTGGCCTTGGCGGAGTCCCAGACGCCGACCTCGACCTCGGTGCGCGAGGGCTTGTAGTCGAAGTGGCGGGGGCCCTCGTAGCGGGGTCCGCCGTTGGGGAACCCGTTCTCGATCAGGTCGACCGTGAAGAACGCGGAGAGCAGGTCGCCGTGGCCGAACACGAGGTCCTGGTCGAACTTGATGGACCGCTGGCCGTTGAGGTCGATGTGGAAGAGCTTGCCCGCCCACAGGGCCTGTGCGAGGCCGTGCGTGTAGTTCAGGCCCGCCATCTGCTCGTGGCCGGTCTCGGGGTTGAGGCCCACGATGTCGCCGTGCTCGAGCTTCGCGATGAGCGCGAGGGCGTGCCCGATGGTCGGGAGGAAGATGTCGCCGCGGGGCTCGTTGGGCTTGGGCTCGAGCGCGATCTTGATGTCGTAGCCCTGGTCCTTGATGTACGCGGCCGTGAGGTCGAGGCCCTCGGCGTAGCGCTCGTGCGCGGAGTGGAGGTCCTTGGCGCCGTCGTACTCGGTGCCCTCGCGGCCGCCCCACATGACGAAGGTCTTGGCGCCGAGCGAGGCCGTGAGGTCGACGTTGCGCAGGACCTTGCGCAGCGCGTAGCGGCGGACGCCGCGGTCGTTGGACGTGAGTCCGCCGTCCTTGAAGACGGGGTGGCTGAAGAGGTTGGTCGTGACCATCTCGATGGTCAGGCCGGTCTCGTCGGCGGCCTTCTTGACGTCGCCGAGGAGCTGCTCGCGGGTCGCGTCGTCCGAGCCGAAGGGCACGACGTCGTCGTCGTGGAACGTGAAGCCCCACGCGCCGAGGTCGGCGAGCCTGCGGACGGAGTCGGCCGGGTCGAGGTGGGGGCGGCTGGCTCCGCCGAACTGGTCCTGCCCGGTCCAGCCCACGGTCCACAGGCCGAAGGAAAAGTTGATGTTCTGGTCGATCGCGTCAGCCACGACAGTCTCCTCGTCGAGATGGGCCGGCTCCGTCGTCGAGAGCAGGCGTCATTTGTTGTACGGATGAACTTATGCGCTCCTGTCGGTAAGGTCAAGACGTGAACCGCGACGAGGCCTCGACCAGCAGCAGGACGCCAGCCCGAGGGCGCTCGACCGCCGCCCGCCAGCACACCCTGCGCGAGTACAACCTCGCCCTGGTCTCCCACGCCCTGTTCGACGCGCCCCGCCCCCGGTCGCGCGCCGACCTCGCCGCAGCCACCGGGCTCACGCGTGCCACGGTGTCGGTGCTGGTCGACCAGCTCATCGACGCCCGCCTCGTGCGCGAGCTCCCGCCCGTGACACCACAGCGCGCGGGCCGCCCGGCCGTCCCCCTGACTCCCGCCGAGCGCACGATCGTGGGGCTGGGCCTCGAGGTCAACGTCGACTACCTGGGCGGGACGGTCCTCGACCTCACGGGGCAGGTCGTCGCGCAGGAGGTCGTCCCGGGCGACCTGCACGGCAGCGACCCCGCCGAGGTCCTCGGGCGCCTGGGCGCCCTGGCCCGCCGCCTCGTCGAGGAGGTCGAGGCCCAGGACATGCAGGTCGCAGGCGCACGGCTGGCCCTGCCCGGCCTGGTCGACGCGCGCGCGGGCCGCCTCCAGGTCGCGCCCAACCTCGGCTGGTCCTCGTTCCTGCCCGTCCCGCTGCTCGGCCTGCCCGAGCGCCTGCCCGTCGAGATCGCCAACGAGGCCAACCTCGCGGGCCTCGCCCAGCTCGCGGCGCCGGCCGACGCCGCGGGCCCGGCCGGCACGCGACCACGGTCCGGCGAGCCGTCCGGCGACCGTCCCGGCAGCACGCCCGACGGCGCCGCTCCCCCCGTGCCGTCGTCGTTCCTGTACGTCTCGGGCGAGGTGGGCATCGGTTCCGCGATCGTGATCGACCGCGAGCTCTTCCTCGGCAACCGCGGCTGGAGCGGCGAGATCGGGCACGTCGTCGTCGACCCGAACGGGCCCCGCTGCCTGTGCGGGGCCACGGGCTGCCTCGAGCAGTACGCGGGCAAGGACGCGATGCTGCGCGCGGCCGGCATCGCCCTGGACGCGCCCATCGAGACGTTCCTCGACGCGCTCGAGGCGGGCACGCCGTCGGCCCTCGCCGCCGCGGTCTCCGCGGGGACCGCCCTGGGGCGCGCGCTCGCGAACTTCGTCAACCTCGTCGACATCGAGACCGTGCTGCTCGGCGGCATCTACACCGACCTGCTGCCCCACCTGCGCGACGCCGTGACGACCGAGCTCACCACGCGGGTCCTCGCGTCGCCGTGGACCGAGCTCGACCTGCGCCCCGCGCTCGTCGCGGACCACGCGGCCATGGTCGGCGGCGCGCGCACGGTGCTGCGGGACGTGGTCGCGGCACCGTCGGCCTGGACGACGGGCGACTGACGGGCGGGCCGCACGCCCGGCGGCCGGTGTGACCCGCGCCGCACCGGCGACCGGGAGAACGCGGGTACCGTCGTTCGTTGGACCACCGGGGCCACCTCGCCCCGCAGCGGTTGACCCACCCTCGGAAGGACCGAGCATGACGAGCACCCACATCCTCCAGGCACGCGACCTCTGGGCCGGGCACGGTGGCACGGACGTCCTGCGGGGCGTGTCGATCGAGCTCGCGGCCGGGCAGGATCCCGTGGGGATCGTCGGCCCGTCGGGCGTCGGGAAGTCGACGCTGGTGAGCGCGCTCCTGGGCGAGATCAAGCCGTCGAGCGGGACCGTCACGTGGGCCGGGCGGACCGTGACGCGCCTGGGCCGCCGCGACAAGAAGCTCTTCAAGGCCGCGGTCCGGCGCGTGTCGCAGGACGGCCTGCCGGGCACCGACCCTGCCAGCACGGTCAAGCACGTCCTCAAGTCCGGGCTGACCGACGCGCGCAAGGGCGGGCGGCCCTCGGGGCAGTCGATCGAGGACCTGCTCGACCTCGTGGGCCTCGAGCACCGCTACGCCGACCGCCCGTTGCGCACGCTGTCCGGTGGCGAGCGCCAGCGCGTCGCCCTGGCCCGCGCGCTCGCGACGCGCCCCGACGTCCTGCTGCTCGACGAGCCCCTGACGGCGCTCGACCCGACCATGCGCGGCGAGATCGCCGGCCGGGTCAAGGACACGGCCAGGCAGCTCGGCACGGGCGTGCTCCTGGTCTCGCACGACCTCGAGCTGGTCCACCGCATGACGTCGTCGGCGCACCTGCTGGTCGACGGCGAGTTCGTCGAGTCCGGTCCCCTGCAGCAGGTCCTCGCCGAGAGCGAGCACCCCGTGGTCCGTGAGCTGGCGGAGGCCGCGCCGCTCGCGGTCCAGCGCTGGAGCTGAGTCACCCCGCGAGGTGCCGAACCCGAGGTTGGTCGGGCACCCGCGTCACGTTGCCCGACCGACCTCGGGTTCGGCAGCCGCCGACCAGCGGCTCAGCGCGTCGTGCCGTCGACCGCGTGCGGCTCGATCGCGGCGACCTCCTCGGCCGTGAGCGGCGGGGCCTCGAGCGCGGCGACGTTGTTCTCGAGCTGCGCGACGCTGCTCGCCCCGACGAGCGCCGACGTGATGCGCTCGTCGCGCAGGACCCAGGAGAGCGCGAGCTGCGCGAGCGACTGCCCGCGCCCGGCCGCGATCTCGTTCAGGGCGCGAGCGCGCTCGAGGTACGTCTCGGAGATCGCGGTGGGCTTGAGGAAGTGCCCGACGGCGGCGCGCGAGCCCGCGGGCACCTCGCCCGACAGGTAGCGGTCCGTCAGGAGCCCCTGCTGGAGCGGCGAGAAGACGATCGTCCCGATCCCGAGGTCCTCGACGACGTCGAGCAGGTTCTCGCCGTCCTCGTGCCCGGCCTCGGGCAGCTCGACGTGCCGGTTGAACATCGAGTAGCTGGGCTGGTGGATGAGCAGCGGGGTGCCGAGGTCGGCCAGGATCTGCGCGGCCTCTCGCGTCTGGGACGGCGAGTAGTTGGACACGCCGACGTACAGCGCGCGCCCGCTCACGACGGCCGTGTGCAGCGCTCCCATGGTCTCCTCCAGGGGCACCGTGGGGTCGAAGCGGTGCGAGTAGAAGATGTCCACGTAGTCGAGGCCCATGCGGGCGAGCGACTGGTCCAGCGAGGACAGCAGGTACTTGCGCGAGCCGCCGTCGCCGTAGGGGCCGGGCCACATGTCGTACCCGGCCTTGCTCGAGATCACGAGCTCGTCGCGGTAGGGGCGCAGGTCGCGCGCGAGGTGGCGCCCGAAGTTCTCCTCGGCCGAGCCGTAGGGCGGGCCGTAGTTGTTCGCGAGGTCGAGGTGCGTGATCCCCAGGTCGAACGCGCGGCGCAGGATCGCACGTTGGTTGTCGAACGGGTTCACGTCCCCGAAGTTGTGCCACAACCCCAACGACAGCGCGGGCAGGGCGAGGCCGCTGCGGCCCGCGCGACGGTAGGACATGGACTCGTAGCGGTCCTCGGCGGCGAGGTAGCGGGGTGCGAGAGGCATGGTGCCATTGTGCACCCGAGGCCCCGGGCCACGATCTCGGCCGGCTGCCCGAGCACCTCCCCCACACGGCGCGCAGGTGGCCCCACGATCCCCCGCCGGACGGGCACGGTGCGCATCGCCCCGCGCTCGTCCGACGTCCAGGTGTCTCAGCCCTCCGCGGGCGGGATGGGGAAGTTCGCCGAGAACACGTTGGCCGGGTCGACCTGGCGCTTGAGCCGGCGCAGGCGCGCGAGCGTGGGCTCGGGGAACGCCTCGCCCAGGCGCTCGGGACGCGTGTCGGTCTCGAACGACAGGTACAGGCCGTCCGTGTGCGGGTGCACCAGCTCGTCCCACGCGCCGTCGATGCCGACGGGTCCTCCGCGCGACCCGAAGGCCGCGACCGAGAAGTTCTGGGTGCGGTGCGCGTACGCCGTCGCGTCGGCCGCGACGTCGTTGACGGCGCCGCCGACCGCGCGCAGCTGGAGGAGCTGCGCGCCGCCACCGGCGAGGAAGGCCGCGAGGTCGCGCGCGGCGCCCCGGTCGACGTGCTCGATCAGGCCCGAGCGCGAGCCGGGCTCGCCGCCGCCCGTGTGCTGGGCGTCGGCTCGGCGCACGATGCCCGAGTAGGGCGTGAGGACGGCCTGGTGGTCGAGCAGCCGGGCCGCGTCGGCCAGCTCCTCGAGCGCGCGGATCGCAGCGCCCGTGTCGTCGTCGGCCCACACGGTCATGAGCTGGGCCATGGGGCCTCGCCCGCCCCGCGCGGCGCTCATGTGCAGGAAGCTCGTGAGCTCGCGGGGCGCGGCCTCGACGGTCGCGGCCCACCGTTCGACGAGCCCGGCGGTGTCGGACGCGTCCAGGACCATGATCGAGTAGACGAGGTCGGTCACGGGCGTGGCCTCGACGTCGACCCAGGTCACGACGCCCAGGTTGCCGCCCGCCCCGCGCAGGCCCCAGAACAGCTCGGGGTCGTGCTCGGCGTCGACGACGCGGACCTGGCCGTCCGCGGTCACGATCTCGGCCGCGACGACGTGGTCGATCGTCAGGCCGTGCTTGCGGCCCAGGAGCCCGACGCCGCCCGTCGTCGCGATACCGCCGACGCCCACGCCGCCCGAGTCGCCCGAGCTGATCGCGAGCCCGTGCGGGGAGAGGACCTCGGCGACCTGGCCCCACGTCCCGCCGGCACCGAGGCGCACGCGGTGGGTGCCGTCGTCGGGCACGTGGACCTGGTCGAAGGCGCCGACGTCGATCAGGACGCCGCCGTCGTTGGTCGAGCGGCCGCTGATGCCGTGCCCGGCCGAGCGGACCGCGAGCGGCACACCCTGCTCCTGGGCCCAGACGACGGCCTCGGCGACCTCGTCGCTCGTGCGGGGGCGCAGCACGATGCCGGGCGAGCCCGAGCGCATGTAGGTGTGGCGGACCGCGTCGTACGCCCTGTCACCGGGCTCGACCGCGCGCTCGGCCAGCGCTGCGGGGACCGACCCGTAGTCGATGCCCTCGCGGCGCGCCGCGAGCGCCAGGGCCCCGCGGCGGCGACCGGCGGGAGCGGTGCCCGTCGACCGGCGCTCGGCCGCGACGAGCTCGCGCAGCGCCGGGCCGACCTCCTCGCCGAAGGTCTGGATGTCGCGCGGGTCGTCGGTCGCCAGGATGAAGCCGGAGACGCCGTCCTCGAGCGCGAGGGCACCGAGCTCCTCGACCCACTGCTCGGGCGGCCCCTGGAGGTGGCCGAGCCGGCTCGCGGAGAACCGGCCGTTGAGGTTGACCATGCGGCGGACCGCGCTGGGGTCGCGCCCGGCACCGAGCGCGGCCTCGTCGATCACGGCGTTGCCCTGGGCGAGGTCGCCGGGCTGCAGGTAGGACATCGAGGGCAGCCAGCCGTCACCCTTGCGGCCGATGAGGCGCTGCATGCGGGGCTTGACGGCGCCGATCCAGATGGGGATGTCGTGCGCGGGGGCGGGGCCACGCTTGGCGCCGTCGACCTGGTGGTGCGTGCCGTGCACGCGCAGGGGCGTGCGGTCGCTCGTGTCCCAGATGCCGCGGATGATGTCGAGCGCCTCGTCGAGGGCCCTGACCGCCTCGCCCGGCGTGAGCCGCGGCGCGCCCATGGCCTCGATCGCGTCCCAGAAGGCGCCCGCGCCGAGCCCCAGGGCGAAGCGGCCGCCCGAGAGCAGGTCGAGGCTCGCGGCCGACCGGGCGAGGACGGCCGGCGGGCGCAGCGGCAGGTTGTGCACGTTGGCCGCGACGTGCACGCGCTCGGTCGCGGCGGCGACCCAGGTCATGAGGGTCCACGCGTCGAGGAACGCCGGCTGGTAGGGGTGGTCCTGGAAGGTCACCAGGTCCAGCCCTGCCTGCTCGGTGACCTGCGCGAGGCGCACGGGCGCCTGGGGATCGCTGTTCTGCGGGGTCAGGAAGGTCCCGAGGATGAGGTCGTGGCCGTAGTCCGTCATGCGTGCGCGCTCCGTGTGCCGCGGTGGGCGGCGGTCGTCTCCAAGATCGTCTGAATGACAGACGATATCACCAGCAACTCATCTCGATGGCAGACCATTCCGGTGTATCCTTGTCCCGTGACTCTCGCGACACCCGATGCCACCCGCTCCCCTCTCGGCTGGCCCCTGGCCGCGCTCCTGCGCGGCTGGAGCGCGCGCGTCGATGCGCTCGCCGAGGACCTGCCCGACGGGACGCGCTGCTACCAGGTGCTCTCCGCCGTCGTGCACGACACCCCGCCCAGCCAGGCCGCGCTCGCCGCGCGCCTCGGCATCGACCGGACCGTCATGACGTACCTGATCGACAAGTACGTCGAGTGCGACCTCGTCGAGCGCCAGGCCGACCCCACCGACCGCCGGGCCCGACGCATCGTCGCGACCGCCAAGGGACGCGAGGTCCTCGCTGACCTCGACGCCCGCGTCGCCGCAGCCGAGGAGGACCTGCTCGGCGGGCTCGACGCCGCCGACCGCGCGACGCTGCGACGCCTGCTCGACCGCGCCGCCGACGGGGCCGCCCACGACGAGGACCGGTGCGCCGTCGTCGTGCAGGGCATGGACGCCACGTCCTCGGCACGAGCCCGCCCACGCCCCGCGCGATAGCCGGGTCACGACGCCGCGGGCGCCTCCTCGCCGATCGTCCGCCGCGACAGCAGCGCCGCGACCAGGAAGCACGCCGCCCCCACCAGCGTGCCGAGGTTCGCCCAGAACGCGCTCACGAGCGAGCCCGTCTCCGGCACCACGTACGCCCCCACGGCCGACGCGGCGAACGCGACCGACCCCACGAGGTTGAGCCAGGTCCCGTGCCACGTCCGCGCGTCCCTGTCCCACAGGTGACCGCGGTCCCTCGTCGCGAGCACCGCGAACGCGCTCGAGACGAGGAACGCGACCGACCCGTACGCGTCGGGCCGCCAGCCCGCGCCCAGTCCCGCAGGGTCGGCGATCGCCGCGCCCAGCGCGGCCGCCGTGCTGACGTTGAAGAAGAGGGTCCCGGCGAGCTGGACCGCCGCGGCCCACCAGTCCCAGCGGTCGGCCGGGCTGGTTCCCCGGCGGGGAACGCGGCGTCCGCTCAGGCTGAGCTGGACCGCCGCCGCGAGCGTGAAGAGGACCGAGCCCCCGCAGAACGTCACACCGACGACGACGGGTCCCACGGCCTGCGCGTAGAACGGCACCGCGCCGACCAGGAAGCACGCCGAGCCCAGGACGAACCCCCACGCCTCGCGGCGCAGGCGGACGCGTTCCTCACGAGCCATGCGCCCAGCGTGGCACGGCGGCGCGCGGCCGTCCCCGGATGCGCCGGCGAGGGCGCGGACGACCTCAGCGCGTGGGCGTCTGCACGACCTGCCCGGCCCAGGCGAAGCCGCCGCCGAACCCGATGAGCAGCGCGGGGACCCCGGCGGGGATCTTGCCCGCGTGCCACCACTTGGACAGGCCCAGGGGGATGCTCGCGGCCGAGGTGTTGCCGGACTCGGTGATGTCGGTGACGACGACCTTGTCCTCGAGGCCCAGCGCCTTGGCGAGCGGCTCGATGATGCGCAGGTTGGCCTGGTGCGCGACGAGCACCTCGATGTCGTCGAGCGTCAGGCCCGACCTCTCGACCGCGGCGCGCGCCCGGTCCGCCGCGCGCGTGATGGCCCAGCGGAACACGGCCCGACCGTCCTGCACGAACTTCTCGTCCGGCGCCTCGATGAGCACGGCCGGGGTGAGCTCGGGCTCGGATCCCCATGCGACCGGCCCGACCCCCGGGGTGTCGGTGCCCTGCACCACGAACGCCCCCGCGCCGTCGGCCGTGAGGATGCACGTCACGCGGTCGGTCCAGTCGGTGAAGTCGGTGAGCTTCTCGGCGCCGATGACCAGGGCCGTCGTCGCGGAGCCCGTCCGGATGGCCTGGTCCGCGAGCGCCAGGGCGTGCGCGAACCCCGAGCAGGCGACGTTGACGTCCAGGATCACGGGCCCGACGACGCCGCGCAGGTCCGGCGCGTCCTCCTCCTCCGGCGTGGACTGGCCGGGCATGACGCCCGTGCGCAGGTTGTACGCCACGCGGCCCGCGGTGTTGGGCGAGCGGTCGCGCGCCGTGGCCGTCGCGACGATGACCATGTCGACCTCGCTCGGCGCGACGCCGGCGTCCTGCAGGGCGTGGCGTGCCGCGGCGGTCGCCATGTCGGCCACGGTCTCGTCCTCGGCCGCGACGTGGCGCGTCACGATCCCCGTCCGGGACCGGATCCACTCGTCGTTCGTGTCGACCAGCTGCGCGATGTCGTCGTTGGTGAGCGTCCGCTCGGGCTGGTGGTGGCCGATCCCGACGATGCGCGAGCCGGCGGCTCCGGTGAGGGTGAGCATGGGTCGATCATTCCCCCGGGTGGGCGGATCGACCAAGTCGCCTGTCTCGACGTCCCCGACGGGTGCGCGTGAGCCCCGCTGAGCGCGATCGGCTCCCAAGCACCACGATGGGAAGGACGGGGGCACGACGCGGCGGTGCGACGAGCCGCGTCCGCCGCGAACTTGCATCGACGACGGGAGCAGCGCTATGTGCACGGGAATCCGGTTTTCGGACGGTCAGGGCAACGTCTACCTCGCACGGAACCTCGACTGGACGAGCGGGTACGGGGAGCAGGTGGTGATCACCCCCACGGGCTATGCGCCGCGGTCACCGTTCGGCGCGGTGCGCAGCATCGAGCACGCGACGATCGGCATGGGCATCGTGGAGGAGGACACGCCGCTCTACTTCGACGCGGGCAACGACGCGGGCCTGGCCGTCGCCGGGCTCAACTTCCCCGGGTACGCGGCGTACGCCCCGGGTCCCGTGGACGGCGCGGTCAACGTCGCCGCGTACGAGTTCCCGCTGTGGGTGTGCTCGCAGTTCGCGAGCGTGGACGAGGTGGAGGCCGCGCTCAAGGACGTCGTGATCGTCGACAAGCCGATCAACGACAAGTACCCGAGCTCGTTGCTGCACTGGGTCATCGCCGACGCGGACCGGGCGATCGTCGTGGAGCACACGAGCGACGGCCTGCACGTCTTCGACGACGACGTCGACGTCCTGACGAACCAGCCCGGGTTCGCCTGGCACCACGAGAACCTGCGCAACTACCTCAACGCCTCCCCCGAGTTCCCTCAGGAGACCGTGCTGGGCAAGGCGCACCTCACGCCGTTCGGCTCGGGTTCGCACATGCGCGGGATCCCCGGGGACTACTACTCGCCCTCCCGGTTCGTCCGCGCCGCCTACGTCAACGCCCACTACCCGCCCAAGGGGACCGAGGAGGAGAACGTCAGCCGGGCGTTCCACACGCTGCAGCAGGTCGCGATGGTCGACGGCTGCGCCGCGATGGGATCCGGCGAGTTCGAGATCACGATCTACACCGGTCTCTTCTCGTCCAGGACGACGACGTACTACTGGAACACCTACGACGACCCGGCGGTCCGCAGCGTCGCGCTGGCCGACCACGCGGCGGACGGCGAGAAGCTCGTCCTCGCCTAGGCGAGAGGGCCGGAGGACGGGCGCCGTGCGGTCACGGCGCTCGCCCTCCGGTCGCCCGCCGACCGCCGGCCGGTCAGCGCGCCTCGACCTCGGCGAGCAGCCCGTCGACCAGCCCGAGGAACGTCACGGGGTCGTCGCGGCGCACGTTGTGCCCGGCTCCCGCGACCCGCACGACCCAGACCGCGCCCGCCAGGACGTCGGCCGCGCGGCGTGCGCCGTCGTCGGAGACCAGGGAGCCGTGCGCCTCCTCGCCCGCGACGACCACGACGGGCGCCGCCCCGTCGAACGCGACCGGCCAGTCCCGTGCGGTCCACTCGTGCGGGACCTCCAGGAGCCGGGGCGAGACCGCCTGCTGCGCGCGCGCCCACGGCTCCGACTCCTCGGGCGACCACTGCGGGTAGCGGGCGCGGAACTCGGCGGCGAGCTCCGCCGTCGGGCGCCCGCGGGCCGCGTCGATGCCCGGCGCGAGGAACACGGGGCGCCCGCCCTCGTCGTGCTCGGCGTCGAGGACGCCCCACGCCGGGTCCTCGAGGACCAGGCCCAGGACCAGGTCCGGGTGCCGCAGCGCGAGCTCCTGCGCGGTGAGGCCGCCCATCGAGTGCCCGACGACGACCACCGGGCGCCCGAAGACCTCCCGCACCGTGCGGGCCGCGTCGTCCGCGAGCGCCGCGAGCGTGAACGGCTCGTCGGGCACGTCGGAGCCGCCGTGACCCCGGGCGTCGAGCGCGAGGACGTCGCGCGAGCGCACGAGGTGGCGGACCGTGCGGGGCCAGCACTCCCCCGAGTCGGTCACGCCGTGCAGGAGCAGGACGGGCGGGGGCTGCGGGGCGTCGTGGGCGGGGGACGGGGTCGCCGTCCTGTACAGCCTCCAGGCGTTGTGGCCCGTGCGGCCCGTGGTCGGGGTCGCGCCGGGGTCGGCGGGGGCGGGGACGTCGGTGTCGGGGTGGCTGCGGTGCACGGGTAGATCTTCGCCCCGGACCAGGGCCTGGGAGAAACCGGTGCGGGTCTGGCGGGATCCGGCGGGGCTTGGCAGACTGCTGCGATGCTCGACGACGAGAGCTCCACGGCCCCCGAGGCACGACGCGCTCCTGCCTCGGTCCACCCGGTCCGGCGCGCGGTGCTGCTGGCCGCCGCGGCGTGCGTGGCGCTGGCCTGGAGCGCGACGCTCGAGGTCGTGTGTGCAGCGGCAGGGGGTGGGGCGGGCGGCTCCGTCGTCGCGACTCCTCCCTGCCCGGCGCAGGGCGTCCGGGTGGGCGCGGCGCTGGCGTCGGCGGGTGTGGTCGCGCTGGGGCTGGCCCTGCTGCTCGTCGCGCGACGCCAGGCATGGGCGAGCCGGCCCGGTGCCGAGCGCCTGCTGTTCGCGACGTACGCGGTCGTGACCTGCGCGGCGGTCGTCGCGGCGTTCTTCTCGACCGGGTTCTCCCCGACGATCTAGGCTGCCCGGGTGTCGAGCGTCCTGCGGTTCCACGGTCGCATCGCCGGGTGGGGCACCGCGTCCGGGACGCGTGTGGTCGTCGGCAGGTGGGACGCGTCCCCGTTCGGGTCGTTCGCCGACGTCATGGTCGAGCGGCCCGACGGCGAGCGCGTCCTCCTCGCCCCGTCGCACCACGTCGCGGACCTCGTCGCGGCGACCTACCGGTTCGACCGGGTCGACGTGTGCCCGGTCGCCGTGTCCGACGGGTGGCACGTGGTCGCCGGGCCGCTCGAGGCGTGGGTCGACGTGGGGCGCCGTACGGCGCTCGGCCGCCTGCTGCGCGGGCTGCCCCGGCCGGTCGCCACCTCCCGGCACGCCACCGTCCTCACGGACCCCGTCGCCAGGGTCCTGCTCCGCGGGGTCCGGACGCGCGGGAGCGCGGGGCCGGGACGCGTCGAGCACTACGGCGCGACGGACGTGCACCGGATCACGGCCGCACGGGCCTCGTGGGCGGGCGACCCGCTGGGAGACCTGCGCGACGTCGACCCGCCCGTCCGGTTCGGGTTCGGCTCGGTGCCGCGACGGCCGACCGTGACGGACGTCGTGACGACCATCGTCGAGCGCTGACGCGTGCGCGGACCCGCACGGTGCCGGATGATCGGTGCCATGCGCTCCTGCGGCGGGCGGTGACCGCGAGGAGGAAGCCGTGATCGGTCTCGAGCTCGTCGTAGTCCTCGGAACGGTCATCGTCGTGTGCGGGGTCCTCGCGCGCCGCGCCCGCGTCGCGCCCCCGATCCTGCTGCTCGTCGCGGGGATCGTGCTCGGGTTCGTGCCCGCGCTGCGTCAGGTGCACCTGCCGCCCGAGCTCATGCTGCTCGTGTTCCTCCCGGTGCTCCTCTACTGGGAGGCCATCACCATCTCGCTGCGGGAGATCCGCGCGGCGCTGCGCGGGATCGTCCTGACGAGCACCCTCCTCGTCGTCGTGACCGCGGCGGCCGTCGCGACCGCCGCCCACGCCCTGGGCCTGCCGTGGGGGCCCGCGTGGGTCCTGGGTGCGGCGGTGGCCCCGACGGACGCGACCGCCGTCGGGGTCCTCGCGCGCGCCCTGCCCCGGCGCACGGTCACGGTCCTGCGGGCCGAGAGCCTCGTCAACGACGGCACCGCGCTCGTGCTCTACGGCGTCGCGGTGGGCGTGACCGTGGGCGAGGAGACCCTCGGCGCGGGACACGTGACGTGGCTGTTCGTGCTCGCGTACGGCGGCGGGATCGTGGTGGGTCTGCTCGTCGCGTGGCTCGCCGTCCAGGCCAGGCGCCGCATCGACGACCCGCTGCTGGGCAACGTCGTCGTCCTGCTCATCCCGTTCACGGCGTACCTGCTCGCCGAGCTGATCGAGGCGTCCGGGGTGCTCGCCGTGGTCGTGTGCGGGCTCGTCATGAGCCAGGTCGGGCCGCGCATCGGACGCGCGGCCACGCGGCAGCAGACCGTCGCGTTCTGGTCCGTCTCGACGTACCTCATCAACGCGTCCCTGTTCGTGCTCGTGGGCCTCGAGGCGCAGTCCGCGGTCCGCAACCTGGTCTCCGAGGACCTGGTGACGGCGGTCGTGGGGGTCGTGGTCGTGTGCGGGGTCATCCTCGCGGTGCGGTTCGTGTTCCTCGTGGTCTCGGCGTACACGATCCGCTTGGTGGACCGCCGTCCCTCCCAGCGTGCGCGGCGCGTCACGAACCGGGCCCGCGCGGTGAGCACGGTCGCGGGCTTCCGGGGCGCGGTGTCGCTGGCCGCTGCGCTCGCCGTGCCCACCACGCTGAGCTCGGGCGCACCCTTCCCCGACCGCGACCTCATCGTGTTCATCACGAGCGGCGTGGTCGCGACGACGCTCGTGGTCCAGGGCCTGCTGCTGGCCCCCACCATCCGGTGGGCGCGCCTGCCCGACGACGACGGCCTCGCCTCCGAGCGTCGCCTCGCCGACGAGACGGCCGCCCAGGAGGCGCTCGACGCGCTCCCCGACGTGGCCGCGACGCTCGGGACCGACCCGTCCGTGGTCGACCGGTTGCGCGGGGAGTACGAGGAGCACCTCACGCTGCTGCGGGCCCGGAGCGCCGAGGGCGCAGAGGGCGACGACCCCGCGGTGCTGCGTCTCGACGACGAGTACATCGAGCTGCGCCTCGCTCTCCTGGCCCGCAAGCGCGAGACGGTCGTGCGCCTGCGCGACCAGCGCGCGATCGACGACACGGTCCTGCGGCAGGTGCAGGCGCGGCTCGACCTCGAGGAGATCCGGCTGAGCCGGGGAGACCCGGCACCCGGGTGAGTGGTCATCGTCGCCTCGATCTCGCGGGAGAATGGAGAGCTGGGTGCTGCGTCCCGCGCGGATGCGCCCCGCCCCCTTGACCTCGATCGTGCAGGAAACTGCAGGAAGCCACAGGACGTTCCAGTGCCCTCAGCGGACCAGCCCACCACGACCTCCAGCACCACCGCCCCCGCCTCGCCGGCGGGCGCGTCCGGCACGCCGGGCAGCGCGGCGAAGGAGCAGGCGACCGTCCTCGCGGAGGCGTCGCGCCGCCGCTCGTTCGCCGTCATCAGCCACCCGGACGCCGGGAAGTCGACGCTCACCGAGGCGCTCGCCCTGCACGCGAACGCGATCCGCGAGGCGGGCCGCGCCGACGGCAAGGCGGGCAAGCGCACGGTGTCCGACTGGATGGACATGGAGCAGGACCGCGGGATCTCGATCACGTCCGCCGCCCTGCAGTTCACCTACCGCGACGCCATGATCAACCTGGTCGACACCCCGGGGCACGCCGACTTCTCCGAGGACACGTACCGCGTGCTGTCCGCGGTCGACGCCGCCGTGATGCTGGTCGACGCGGCCAAGGGCCTCGAGGTCCAGACCATGAAGCTCTTCGCGGTCTGCAAGCACCGCGGCATCCCCCTCATCACGGTCATCAACAAGTGGGACCGCCCGGGCAAGGACGCGCTCGAGCTCATGGACGAGATCCAGGAGCGCACGGGCCTGGTCCCCACCCCGCTCACGTGGCCCGTGGGCGTCGGCGGCGACTTCCGGGGCGTCCTGGACCGCCGCACGGGGCAGTACGTGCACTACACGCGCACGGCGGGCGGCACCACGATCGCCCCCGAGGAGGTCATGGACCCCGACGCGGCCCTGGCACGCGAGGGGGACGCGTGGACGACCGCGACCGAGGAGGCCGAGCTGCTCGCCGACACCAACGGCGACCACGACCAGGAGTCGTTCCTGGCCGGGCAGACGACGCCCGTGCTGTTCGGGTCCGCCGTGCAGAACTTCGGCGTCCACGCCCTGCTCGACGTCCTGGTGGACATCGCCCCCTCGCCGTCGCCGCGCGAGACCGTCACGGGCGACACGCGCCCCGTCGAGGCGCCCTTCAGCGCGTTCGTGTTCAAGATGCAGGCCGGGATGGACACCGCGCACCGCGACCGGCTCGCGTTCGCGCGCATCTGCTCGGGCGTGTTCGAGCGCGGCATGGTCGTGAGCTCGGCACGCACGGGCAAGCCGTTCGCGACGAAGTACGCGCAGCAGGTGTTCGGCCGCGAGCGCACGATCGTCGACACCGCGTACCCGGGCGACGTCGTGGGCCTCGTCAACGCTGCGGGCCTTCGCGTGGGCGACACGCTCTACCTGGACAAGAAGGTCGAGTTCCCGCCGCTGCCGACGTTCGCGCCCGAGCACTTCGCGGTCATGCGCGCCAAGGACGTCTCGCGCTACAAGCAGTTCCAGCGCGGCGTCATGCAGCTCGGCGCGGAGGGTGTCGTCCAGGTCCTGCGCTCGGACCTGCGTGGCGACCAGGCGCCGGTCCTGGCCGTCGTGGGCCCCATGCAGTTCGAGGTCGCCGAGCACCGCATGGCGACCGAGTTCAACGCCCCCGTGACGCTCGACCGCCTGGGCTACTCCATGGCGCTGCGCACCACGAAGGACTGGGTCGCGAAGCTCAACGAGCAGCCCGGTGTCGAGGTCCTGCAGCGCGAGGACGGCGAGTACCTGGCCCTCTTCCCGGACCGTTGGCGCGTCACGTCGGTGCGCAACCGTCTCGAGGGCGTGGTCCTGCTGGAAGACGAGATCTTCGGCCAGTAGCCGCCCGCTCCCCCTGCCCGACGGCGGAGCGGCCCCCCGGCCCCCGGGTGCGCTCCGCCGTCGGGCGTCCGGGCGCCCCGGAGCAGGCGGGTCAGCTGCGCGCCGCCTGCGGGTCGACGGGGTCGACCGGGTCGACCAGCGGGTTGCCGAACGGGTAGAGCTGCCGGATCGCCGCCCGGATGTCGGGGCCGGGCTCGACGCCGAGCTCCTGCCCGAGCGCGTGGCGGAAGCGGCGGTAGTGCCGCAGGGCGTTGCTCGGGTCGCCCCGGCGGGCGTGGATCTCGATCGTGAGCCGGTTGGCGCTCTCCGACCACGGCTGCACCTCGACCGCGGACAGGGCGTAGGGCAGCGCCCCGTCCGGGTGCCCCGCGGCGAGGAGCCGCTCCGCGGCGCTCTCGAGCGCCTGCGCCTCGAGCATCTGCAACCGCTCGTTGGGGCCCGTGAGCCACCCATCCTCCCACCCGGGGAGCAGGGTCCGGCCGATCCACGCGGGCGGTGCGCCCGCCACCGGCAGGACGTCGTCGTAGATGGTCGCGTTGATCCACGCGAACGCGGCCTCGAGGTCGAGCGACGCCTCCTCCGCGAGCGCGAGCACCTCGCCGGACACGTGGACGAACCCCTCGGCGACGTCGCCCAGGCGGGACAGCGCAGCGCGGAGGTTGGCACCGGCGCGCGACGGGTTCGCGTCGGGCCACAGCAGGGCGGCGGCCCGCGACCGGGCGAGCGGACCCACGAGCGCCACGACGGCGAGCACCCGCTCCGCGCTGTGCGGCATGGGGCGCACCTGCCCGTCCACGCGCACCTGGAACGGTCCGATCACCCGCAGCTCGCGCCGCACGCGCTGGGAGTCCGCCGGACTCACTCGGCCCCGATCTTCGGGGGGACAGCATGGTCGCGAGCGGGCTCAGGACTCATAGACGCATGGTAGGGCGCGCACGGGGGACATTCTCTCTGAATCCGGCCGTGCGGGTGTGTCACGGCCCGGGGGCTCCCGCGCCCGCCGCGCCCCGCACGGCCGTCGGTGCGGGGCCTCGCCGGCCGCTCGACCGACCCACCGGGCCCGTCCGCCGCGGTGCGCCAGGACGACGCACGGACGGGGTCGCCGGCCGGTCCGACGCGGCGGGCCGGCACGTCCGCACCGTTCCGCACGGGCCCCCGCGGCGGCGCGACGGATGGCGACCCGGCCCGCGGCGAGCACCCGTGCGCGCCCGGGACACCGCCGTGCGGTGCGGCGACGCGCCCCGTCGTCGCAGACCCTCGAGCGTGCGGCGACGCCTGCCGCACGCGGCGTGCGGGCGACGCCGGACCGTGCCGCCCGGTGCGCCGGCCCTGCTCCGATGAGGAGGTTCTCGGCGCCGCCCGGCGCCGTCCTGCGATGCGATGGAGGACCTGATGAGCACCAACTGGAACCTGGGATTCACCCAGATGCTGCGCAACACCCAACCGTCCTACTGGGGCAACTGGAGCCTGGACGCGCACGTCGCGGCGGGGGCCGTCGGCATCGTCACCCCGACGACCGGCGCCTTCCAGTACGTCTCGACGCTCCCGGACGCGGACGTCGCGACCACGACGTCGCCGTCCAACGAGTGGAAGGTCCAGTCGTCGGACGTCTCGACGTCCTCCGCGGCCGTCAACCTCAACGGCTCGGTCGTCGACCCCGACACCGGGACCAAGGTCGACGCCGGTCTCGAGCTGACCTGGAAGTTCGGGCACGAGGGCTCGCTGAGCTCGACGTTCCTGCTCGCCAACCAGTCCTACCTCGCGTCGCCCCTGAGCCAGATCGACTCGCACCGCGACTGGCTCGTCGCGCAGGCCAAGAGCGCGGGGATGTACCAGAACGGGCAGATCACGCAGGGGTTCGGCATCATCACGCAGGCCCTCATGGCCGTGAGCGGGCTCAACCTGGGAGCCCAGTCCTCGAACTCGTCGTTCTCGATCACGGGGTCGGTCGGCGCCACCAACGCCATGGCGGGCAACGCGGGCGGCGACGCGAAGGGATCCTACGCGCAGACGAAGTCCAGCAGCTCGTTCGAGCAGCACCTGTGGCCGGCGGACCCGAACGTCGTCGCGACCACCCTGATGCCCGTCGCGTACCAGTTCGCGTCGTTCGTGGGGCAGACCCCGGTGCTGGGGTGGGTCAACAACCTCTCGGGGATCTCGATCCTGCTCGACGACTCGCACAGCGGGACGTACATCGTCGACGCCACGGCCACCTTCACGGTCGACGGCGTCCAGCACTCGTCGAGCGCGTCCGTCTCCGGCGGGAGGGCGACCGCGATGAACCCCATCCCGGTGAACGCGACGGGCCTCCAGCTCGACCTGGCCTTCAAGGGGATGTTCGACGACGAGAAGCACCGGTTCAACTGGCCGTCGCCCGTGGGGCAGTTCCCGAACGGCCAGATCGTCATCGACCTCTACGGGGTGTGGCCGGGCGCCACGCGCGCGGTCGAGCGCGGCACCGGCGCGGTCGGCTGACCACGCACGTCCGCACCTCAGCACGAACCACCCCGTCCCGACCACCCGATCGACCCGACCGAAGGAGAGAACCATGCCCTGGGATCCCATCAAGTGCGTCAACGGCTTTCCCGTCCCGTTCACGAACGCCGACGCGACCAACCTGGTCCACGCCGCGAACTTCGCGGCCCCCGTGTACGTCACGACGGCGGCCGCTGGCGTGACCCGCTACGCGTACACGTTCGTGCCGTTCGGCGGCATGACGCTCTGCGTCGTGGGCCACATCCACTTCACCCCCGCCGGCGCCGTCGTGGCCGGCAACTCGTACATCCCGGGGTGGGCGAACTGGGCCATGCAGACCCCCGCGGCGCAGGTGGCCGCGATCGCCGCCCTCCCCCCGAACGCGGGGGCCTTCCCGGGGGTGAACCGCTACCCCCACTGAGAGGTGCCCGACGCCGGAGCGCACCCGGGCCTCCCGGGTGCGCTCCGGCGTCGGGCGTCCGGGACACCGGGCGGCCAGGCCTCCGGGTGACCGGCGAGGCCCGTCACGAGGCCGGGCTCACCTCGCGACCGCGGCTCCCCGCGCGACGAGGCCGGCCTGGTCGGAGAGCTTGACCTCCCTCATGAAGAACGCGATGACGAAGCCCAGCACGCCCAGCGGCACCAGGTACCAGAACGCGGGGGCGAGCGCCTCGGTGTAGGCCGTGACGACGAGGTCGTGCAGCTGCGCGGGCAGGTCCTTGACCGCTTCCGGCGTGAGGGAGTTCGCACCGAAGCCCTCGGGGACGTCGCTCGGCGGGATCCCCTTGGTCGCCTCGGACAGCCTGGACGTGAGGTTCGTGGTGAACACGGTCGAGAACAGGCTGGTGCCGACCGCCGCACCGATCTCCCGCAGGAAGTTGTTGGTCGAGGTCGCCACACCGACCAGCTCCGGGGCGACCGAGTTCTGGACCGCGATCACGATGGTCTGCATGACCAGCCCGAGGCCGAACCCGAGCACGAAGATCATGGCGCCGAACGTCACCATGGACATGTCGGCCGTGAGCTGCGTCAGCAGGACCAGCCCGACCGTCGCGATCCCCATCCCGAGGATCGGGTAGATCTTGTACCGACCCGTGCGGGCGATCAGCAGGCCCGAGCCGATCGCCGTGATCATGAGCCCGATCGTCATGGGCAGCATCAGCAGCCCCGCCTCCGTGGCGCTGTACCCCTGCGCCATCTGCAGGAACGTCGGCAGGAACGACAACGCGGCGAACATCGTCATGCCCAGCACCAGGGCGATCGACACCGACACCGAGAACGTGGGGCTCCTGAACAGGTGCAGCGGGATGAGGGGATCGGCGACCCGGGTCTCGACGACGAGGAACGCGACCAGCGCGAGCACCGTGACGGCCACCAGACCGAGGAGGCCCGGGCTGCTCCAGTCGTACGTCCGGTCGCTCGAGATCGTCCGCCAGCTCGTGAGGAGCACGATGCCCGCGGTCGTGACGGCCATCAGGACGGCGCCGCCGACGTCGAACCGCGTGCTGGGGGTGCGCGACGGGAGCCGGAGCTTGAAGTACGCGATCGCGAGCGCGACCAACCCGATCGGCACGTTGAGCCAGAAGCACCAGCGCCACCCGGGCCCCTCGGTGAACCACCCGCCGAGCAGGGGCCCGGCGACCGTCGCGATGCCGAACACCGCCCCCATGGGCCCCATGTAGCGGCCGCGGTCCCGCGCCGAGACGATGTCGGCGATGATCGCCTGGCTCAGGATCACCAGGCCGCCCGCCCCCAGGCCCTGGACCGAGCGCCACACCACGAGCTCGACGAACGACGACGACAGGGCCGAGCCGGTCGAGCCGACCACGAAGATCGCGATCGCGACGAGGAACGGCAGGCGCCGTCCGCGCAGGTCGCCGACCTTGCCGTAGATCGGCATCACGATCGCGATCGCGAGGAGGTAGGCCGTGATGATCCAGCCCTCGTCCTGGGCCGCGCCGAGGTCTCCCACGATCGTGGGCAGAGCCGTGCCGACGACGGACTGGTCCAGCGCGGACAGGAACATCGCGGCCAGCAGCGCGCTGAAGATGACGTAGACGGTGCCCTGGGAGAGGACCAGCTCGGGCTGGTCGGCCCCCTGGGTCGAGGACTGCGCGGTGTCGCTCATCGCTGGCCTCCTCCCGGCGTGTGCCGACCGACGTCCCTCCAGCGTGGGTGGGGACACCCCGAGGCGCAACACCAGGGCGACCCGCCGCCGTCGCGGCGCGGAGGCTAGCCCTGCTCGTCGGCGGGCGGGTCGTCGTCCGGATCGCGCTTCTCCGCGCGGGGCGCGAGCACCGTCAGGGCCTGGTACGCGCGCCGCGCGGGGTCGGGGTCGTCCTGGGCCTCGGTGAGCGCGCGGTGCGCCCAGCGCTCGAGCAGCTCCGTGACCTCCTGGGTCATCTCCGCGGCCTGCTGGGGCGTCAGGACGAGGGCGCTGATGGCGAACAGCCGGTCCTCGTGCCGGGCCCCCGCGCTGTTCGCCTCCGCGAACAACCGCTCGGCCCACCTGAGCGCGGGGCGCACCACCTCGCGGACGACCTCGGGAGACCCGGGGTCGACGACGTAGCTCTCGGCGACGTTGGTCCACACCCGGTCCCGCCGGTCGCGCGCCTGCTCGGGCGCCTCGACGATCATCCCGGCCCTGGCCAGGACCCGCAGGTGGAAGCTGACGGAGTTCGCGGGCTCGCCGATGACCTGTGCCAGGTCCGCGGCACGGGCGTGCCCGAGGACCGCGAGCTCGGTGAGGATCCGCTGCCTCGTCGGGTGGGCGATGGCCCGGAGCGCCGCGGGGTCCTGGACACGGAAGGTCTCGAGCATGGGTCGAGGCTAGCAACGCGACGCTCATCCGCACGACAGATTGCGCAATGACTATTGCGCATTGGATGTTGCGGGATTAGCGTGTGCCGCATGTCGACCGCCCAGAGCACGCCACCCCTGCCCCGCGACGCTCCGGGCGACGAGCCCGCGCCGCCCGGGGCGGCACAGGCGTCCGCCGCGCCGACCGCGCCAGCCGTGCCAGCCGTGCCGAGCCTGCTCCGCAACCGCTCCTACATGCTCCTCATGACGGGGCTGACGACCGAGTCGCTCGGCGCCGGCCTCGCCCTCTTCGCGGTCCCGCTCGTGGCGTACTCGCTGACCGGGTCGGTCCTCCAGGCCGGTCTCGTCGCGGCCGTGGGCCAGGTCGGCGCACTGCTCACGACGCTCCCGGCCGGGGTCGTCGCGGACCGCGTCGACCGTCGACGCCTGGTCGTCGGGGCGAGCACCGTGGGCGCAGCGCTCTGGCTCACGGCAGGCGTCGCCGCCGCGCTCGGGTCCCTCACCGCCTGGCACCTCGCCCTCGTGCTGTTCGGCGCATCGGTCGTGGGGGCGTTCGTCGATCCCGCGACGAGCGGGGCCTTCCGGTCCGTCGTCCCGCCCCCGCAGCTCCCCACCGCGCTCGCCGCCTCCCAGGGACGCGACGCCGTCGCGAGCCTGCTCGCCGGGCCGGTCGGCGGCCTGCTCTTCGCGATCGGGCACGCCGTCCCGCTCGCCGCGGCCGCGGTCGGGTCGGCGGCGACCGCGGTCTGCACCTGGGCCGTGCGCGAGCCTCTCAACAGGGACACGGCCGCGGCGCGCGCGACCCGCCCCGTCGAGGCCCTGCGCCAAGGGCTGCGCTTCGTCTGGTCGGTCCCCGTCTTCCGGGCCCTCCTGGGACTCTTCGTCGTCATCAACATCGCGTTCGGGGGGCTCCTCGTCGGGATCAACCTCGAGCTCGTCCGGACCGGGGTCGCCCCCGTCCTCATCGGGGTCGTCGACCTCTCCGTCGGCGCAGGCGTCCTCGTCGGCGCCGTGCTCGCACCACAGCTCGTGGCGCGCGTCCGCGCGGGCACCCTCACGGTCGCGGCCCTCACCCTGCTCGCGGTCGGCGCGGTCGTCATGGCCACCGCGCAGACCTACGCGGTCTACGTCGCGACGCTCCCCGTCGCCGTCCTCCTGGTCCCCGCCGTCAACGCCGGCCTGGCCGGCTACGCCGCAGCGATCACCCCGCACGAGATGCAGGGGCGCCTCGCGTCGATCATGGGCCTGACCGGACTCGTCGCGGGGCCGCTGATCCCGCTCGTGGGGGCCGGTCTGCTCGAGCGCTACGGGATCGGCACGGCGCTCGTCGTGCTCGCCGGGCTGCTCGCCGGAACCGTCGGCGCGATCGCGACGGTCCGACCGCTGTGGCGGATCGGCACCCCGCAGACCTGGGCCGACGACTCGCTCCCCGCCACCGGCGGCGCAGCCTGATCCCGCCGCGCCGACCCTCGTCGGTGCGCTGCACCGTCGGGCGCCGGGCCGTCACGAGCGCTCGGGGCGGGCGGCCGCCCGCCCCGACGACCGCTCAGCGTGCGAGGTCCGCCGGGTCCGTGTTCGCCCCGCACAGCACGATCGCGACCTTCTCGCCGGGCTCCGGCACGTAGGCGCGCGACTCGAGGGCCGCGAGCGCCGTGGCGGCCCCGTGCTCGACGGCGAGCCGCCGCTCGTCCCACAGGTGCCGACGCGCGGCCACGATCGCGGCGTCGGTCACCAGGACCGAGCGCACGTCGGCGTGCTGCGCGAGGCGCAGCGCCGTCTCGGACGTCCGACGCGCACCGAGCGAGTCGGCCGCGACCGACGCGACGGGCACGTCGACCACACGGCCCGCGTCGAGCGCCGCGTGCATCGCCTGCGCCCCGTCGGGCTCGACCGCCACGACCCGGATCCCACGCGGGCGCGCCGCTGCCGCCACGCCGCTGAACAGCCCGCCGCCGCCCACCGCCACCACGACCGTGCCGACGTCCGGGCGGGCAGCGACGATCTCCTCCAGGAGCGTGCCCGCCCCCGCCGCGATCAACGGGTCGTCGTAGGCGTGCGAGGACAGGGCCCCCGTCCGGGACGCGAAGCGCTGCGCGGCGTCGAGCGCCTCGGCGTACTCGGCACCGACCTGGTGGACCTCTGCGCCCAGCGTGCGCAGCCGAGCGACCTTGACCGCCGGGGCGGTCACGGGCACGAACACGGTCGCGCGGACCCCGTGCGCCCGCGCGGCCCACGCGTTCGCCATGCCCGCGTTGCCGCCCGACGCGATCACGACCCCGGACTCGGGCAGCGTGCCCGCCTCCAGGTGCGCCCCGACGAAGTTGAGGGCCCCCCGCGCCTTGAACGAGCCGGTGTGCTGCATGAGCTCGAGCGCGAACACCCCCGTGGCCGCCCCCAGCGCCCCCGGGTCCAGGGGCGCGAGCGTGACGGGGCGCACCTGGCCCGCGATGCGCTGGGCCGCGGCGAGGACGTCCAGGTGGCCGATGCTCACAGCCCCGCCTCCCGGTAGAAGCCCTCGATGTGCTCACGCACCGCCGCCTCGGCCCCCGGGCCGTCGCCGCGTGCGACCGCGTCGAGGATCGCCCGGTGCTCGGCGCGCAGCCGCACGGCGGTACGGGGCCAGTCCTCGAGCCGGTCCGTCCCGGCCTCGACGTAGGACTCGATCGCCCCGCGGAGCCCGGTCATGACGGCCTCGACCAGCGTGTTCCCCGCGAGCCGGACGAGCTCGACGTGGAACGCGGCGTCGAGCTCACGGAACCCGGCCGCGTCGAGCGCCGGGTCCTCCATGGCGTCGAGCAGCGCGACGGCCTCCGTGAGCCCGGCCCCGGCGGCGGTCGTGGCGGCCCGTCCGACCGCCCAGGTCTCCAGCAGCACCCGGGTCTCGACGACGTCGCCGACCACGAGCGTCCCGGACGCGACGTGCAGCCGCACGGCCGCACCCAGGCCCGCGGCGGGCCGGTCGATCACGGTCGCGCCGGCGTCGGGCCCGGAACCGACCGCGGTGCGGACGATGCCCATGGCCTCCAGGACCCGCAGCGCCTCACGGACCGACGGGCGCGAGACGCCGAGCTCCTCGGCGAGCGCGCGCTCGGCCGGGAGGCGTTCGCCGAGGCCCCAGCGGCCGGCGGTCAGGTCCGCCTCGATCCGGGCGAGGACGATCTCGTGGGTGCGCACGGGGTCAGCGTAGTGCCGGGCGGCGTCGTCGGGACGAGCGGACCGAGCGGCCGCGCTCGTCCCGACGACGCCCGTCCCACCCTGCGTCGCGGGAGCCGGACAGGGCGTCAGGCGGCGTCAGGACGCCTGCGACGCAGGAGCAGGACGACCGTTCCGCCGACGACGAGCAGGGCCGCCACGCCGACCACCGGTCCGAGCGCCGTTCCCGTCGCCGCGAGCCGGTCCGAGTCCTGCGCGTCCAGTACCCGGTCGGTGGACGCCGGGGCCGACGCGGCGGAGGGCGTGCTCTCCGTCGTCGTGCCGGACGTCGTCGTGCCGGACGTCGAGGCGCCCGGCGACGAGCCCGAGCTCGAGCTCGACCCGTCGTCCGGTGCGCCTGCGGTCGGCGTGTCGGTCGGCACGTCGGTCGGCACGTCGGTCGGCGGATCCGACGGCTCCGAGGAGATGCGGATCGTCTCGCTGTCCTGGAAGGGCGACACCCCCCACGTCGCGTAGATCTGGCAGTCCTGCCCGAGGGGCGTGCTCGTGACGTCGCTCTGATGGTAGGACGTGCCGTCCCCGCCGCCCCGCGCCGTCAGCATCACGACGCCCTCGTCAGCGACGGGATCAGCACACAGCCTGACCTCCGCGGGATACGTGGGGGCGTCGTGGATGACGAGGGTGCTGTCCGTCGCGAGCTCCGCGTGGCCGGCGGACTCCTCGCACACCCGGACGGGCACGTCCGAGGTGATGGTGATGGGGCTCCCGAAGGCAGTGGTGCTGAGGTCCCACGAGATCTCCTGCCCGGGCCGGACCGTCGGGTTGGTCACGGTCACGTCGACCCATTCGCGGCCCATGCTCGCGAGCCCGGCGATCTCCTCGTGGTCCAGCCCGAACAGGTCGCAGTTCACCCCGTCGGTGACGCACCAGATCATCGACTGGAGCGTGAGCCGCTCCGCCACCGATCCGTCAGCCCGACCGGTGAGACCCAGGGATGACGTGTACCCGTCGCGGATCATCGTGTCGACGGCGGCGAGCTGCTGCTCGTTCAGACGTTGCGGGCTCGCCAGGGTGGGGAACGGGATCGGGACGTCTCCTTCCGCGAGCACACCGCCTGGCAGCAGGTTGTTGCACGTGTTCAGGAGGGCGTCGGTGCAGAACGACCACTCGGAGACCGGGCCGTCGGTCGCGGCGTCGTACCGGACGGCGCACAGCGGTGGGTGCGAGGCGGCGTCGGCCGTCCCGTCGGCGTCGTAGAGCGGGACGAGCCGTCCTGCGTTGTACACCTCGAGCCTCGCCGGAGACGAGGGTGAGGTCCGTGTAGTAGTCGGGACCCGACCACCTCGGGTCGTGTTACGTGCCGCCAGGGCACATGGCGGCGTGGAACTCGCCCACGGGAGACGCCGGGGTGGCAGCCGTGGCGACCTGTGCGGTCGCCGCGAGCCCGTCGTCGGTGGTGGTGGTTGTGGTTGTGGCGGCGGAGGCCGCAGTGGCGACCGGTGCGGTCGCCGCAAGCCCTCCGGTCGCGGCGACGGCACCGACGACGAGCCTCCGCGAGCGAGGGGTGTCCGTGTCGGGGACAGGCATGACGAGGTGAACCTCCAGCAACGAGTAGAGCGCGAGCCCGATGCCGATAGGCTCGTCGACTCAGCCCACAGCGGGCCGGCGAGCGGCAGGATACAACGCGACCCTGTGTGGTCAGACCACTCCCCCTCCCCGTGCGGGACACGCGGACGCTCCGGAGGCCGCCCCCGATCTGACACACCGTGGCCATGTGGTCCGACCACAGCCGCTCGATGGTCTACAGTGACTCGGACACCGTGTGGTCAGACCACAGTCGGCTCATCGCTGAGCAGACCCAGGGCCCGCCCGCGCGATGCCCCGACAGGCACTCGCCGCCCGCCGGGACCAGACTGAATCCCACCGCCCCCTGCCCGGCTGGAGTCCCCCAGTGCGCATCGCCCTCGCCGCCACCTGCATCGCCGACGCGATGTTCCCCCAGGCCCCCCAGGCCACCGTCCGGCTCCTCGAACGCCTCGGCCACCAGGTGTACTTCCCCGAGCAGCAGACGTGCTGCGGGCAGATGCACGTCAACACGGGCTACTTCGACGAGGCCGTGCCCGTCATCAGGAACCACGTCGAGACGTTCGCCCCCGCGCTCGACGGCGAGTGGGACGCGATCGTCGTGCCGTCGGGCTCGTGCACCGGGTCCATCCGCCACCAGCAGGCCATGGTGTGCCGCCGCGCGGGGCAGGAGAGGCTCGGAGCGACGGCCGAGGCCCTCGCGGCCAAGACCTACGAGCTGTCCGAGCTGCTCGTCGACGTGCTGGGCCTGACCGACGTCGGCGCGCACTTCCCGCACCGCGTCACCTACCACCCGACGTGCCACTCGCTGCGCATGATCCGCGTGGGCGACAAGCCCCTCCGGCTCCTGCGGGCGGTCGAGGGGATCGACCTCGTCGAGCTCCCCGGGGCCGAGAGCTGCTGCGGGTTCGGCGGGACGTTCGCGCTCAAGAACTCCGAGACGTCGACCGCGATGCTCGGCGACAAGATGACCAACGTGAGGTCGACCGGCGCCGAGGTCCTCACGGCGGGCGACTACTCGTGCCTCATGCACATCGGCGGCGGGCTCTCCAAGCTGCGCACCGGCGTGCGGACCATGCACCTCGCGGAGATCCTCGCCTCGACGCAGGACGCACCGACGTTCGAGCCGGCACGCTCCGACGACGAGACGGAGACCGCGCGATGAGCACCTTCCTGGGCTTCCCCACCCGCCGAGGCGCCAAGTCCCTGCCCGACGGCGGCGCGCACCCGGGCGCGCCCGGCACCACCGCGGGCCCCGGCTGGGCCACCGACGTGCCCCACCCCGACGCCCCGCTGCGCTGGGGCGAGACCTTCCCCGAGGCCGCCAGGCAGGCCCTGCAGAACACGCAGCTGCGACGCAACCTGGCCCACGCGACCTCGACCATCCGCGCCAAGCGTGCGGCCGTCGTCGGCGAGGTGCCCGACTGGGAGGAGCTGCGCGACGCGGGCTCGACCATCAAGGCGCACGTCATGAGCGACCTCCCGCACCTCCTCGAGGAGCTCGAGCGGAACGTGACCGCGCGCGGCGGCGTCGTGCACTGGGCCCGGGACGCGGCCGAGGCCAACCGGATCGTGACGGACCTGGTCAAGGCCACGGGCGAGACCGAGGTCGTCAAGGTCAAGTCGATGGTCACGCAGGAGATCGGCCTCAACGAGGCCCTCGCCGAGGAGGGCATCGCGGCGTTCGAGACGGACCTCGCCGAGCTCATCGTGCAGCTCGCGGACGACATGCCGTCCCACATCCTGGTGCCCGCGATCCACCGCAACCGCTCGGAGATCCGTGAGATCTTCCTCGAGCGCATGGGCGACGCACCGCCCGACCTGACCGATGCGCCGCGCGAGCTCGCCATGGCGGCGCGCGCTCATCTGCGCCGCAAGTTCCTCTCCGCGAAGGTCGCGATCAGCGGCGCGAACTTCGCGGTCGCGGACACGGGCACGCTCGCGGTCGTCGAGTCCGAGGGCAACGGGCGCATGTGCCTCACGCTCCCCGAGACCCTCATCACCGTCATGGGCATCGAGAAGCTCATCCCCACCTACCAGGACCTCGAGGTCTTCATGGCGCTCCTGCCCCGGTCCTCGACCGGCGAGCGGATGAACCCGTACACGTCCCTGTGGACGGGCGTCACGCCGGGCGACGGGCCGCAGGAGTTCCACCTCGTCCTGCTCGACAACGGGCGCAGCAAGGCCCTGGCCGACGACGTGGGCCGCGCGGCCCTGCACTGCATCCGGTGCTCCGCCTGCCTCAACGTGTGCCCGGTCTACGAGCGCGTGGGCGGGCACGCGTACGGGTCCGTCTACCCGGGACCCATCGGCGCGATCCTCACGCCCCAGCTCACGGGGTCGACCGGGAGGTCGGACCCCAACAACTCGCTGCCGTACGCCTCGACGCTGTGCGGTGCGTGCTACGACGTGTGCCCCGTGAAGATCGACATCCCGACGCTGCTCGTGCACCTGCGGGCACGCGACGTCGACCAGGACCGGGGCCGTCCCACGGCCTGGGGCGCCGCCATGAAGGCCGCGTCGTTCGTCATGGCCAAGCCCGGCCGGTTCGAGCTCGCCGAGAAGGCCGGCGGCGTGACCCGTGTGCTGGGGGGCAGCACGGGGCGCATCACGTCGTTGCCGTTCCCCGGCTCGAGGTGGACCGACGCCCGCGACCTGCCCGTGCTGCCGAAGCAGAGCTTCCGCGAGTGGTGGGCCGACGAGCACACCGCGTCCGACCCCGAGACCACCGGAGACGCCCGATGAGCGCGCGCGACGACATCCTGGCCCGCGTGCGCGCGGCCGTCATCAACGACGGCGCGCACCTCGGTGACGCCGTGGCCGAGCAGGCCCCCGTCTCGCGCGGGTACCGGACCACGGGCGAGCACTCCCCCGGGTCCGCCGAGGCGATCGAGGTCCTCGTCGACCGGCTGGTCGACTACCGGGCGCTCGTGCACCGGGCCGCGACCACCGAGGACCTGGCGCGCACCGTGGGCGAGCTGCTCGCGGGCGCGCGCTCCGTCGTCGTGCCCCCTGGGGTCCCCGCGACCTGGACGAGCGGGCTCGCGGACGGGACCGCCGTCGTGCACGACTCGCGCGAGGACCGTCGGACCGCGGCCGAGCTCGACCGCGTCGACGCCGTCCTGACCGCGTCGCGGCTGGCCGTCGCGGACACCGGGACGATCGTCCTGGACGGCGAGGACGACCAGGGGCGCCGCGCGATCACCCTGGTCCCCGACCTGCACGTGTGCGTCGTGCGGACCGAGGACGTCGTGCACACGCTGCCCGAGGCCGTGACGATCCTCGCCGCGCACCCCACCCGGCCCCAGACGTGGATCTCGGGGCCGAGCGCGACGAGCGACATCGAGCTCTCGCGCGTCGAGGGCGTGCACGGGCCCCGCACGCTGCACGTGATCCTGCTGGGCTGAGGTCCCCGTCCGCCGGCACCCGCTCGCTGCCGGACGCGCGGGGCCTCAGCCCACCTGGCGCCGCACCGCGCGGCGCACACGGCCGGGGTCGAGCGGGCGGTCGAGGGGTCGGCCGTCGGAACCTGTCGAGAGCGCCGCGTGCAGCACCAGCCCCTCGATGAGCGCGTCGACGTCGGGCGCGACCTCCGCGTCGACGTGCCGGCGCAGGGCTGCGCTGCTCGCAGCCATCCACCGCTGCGTGACCGTGCGGAAGGCGGGCTTGCGGGCAGCGAGCACGTAGAGCTCGAGCGCGACCAGCAGGTCCCGCTGGTAGTTGCCCGCCTCGTCGCACACGAGCGCGACGATCGCCTCGACGGGGTCTCCGCCCTCGGACACGGCGTCCATGGCCGCCTCGAAGCGCGCCGCGGACTGGACCGCGTGCCGTTCGAACGCGAGCCGCAGCACCTCGTCGAGGTTCTCGAAGTGGTACGTCATGGACCCGAGCGGGACGTCTGCCGCGGCCGCGATCGCCCGGTGCGTGGCTCCCGCGACACCGTGCTCGGCGATGACGTCGAGGGCCGCGTCGACGATCCGGTCCTTGCGGTCGGGGTCGACGCGGCGCACGCCGGTCATTCGTCGATGTGGCGCAGCACGCGGGCCGGGTTGCCCACCGCGACGACGTTCGCGGGCAGGTCGCGCGTCACGACGGAGCCCGCGCCCACGACCGTGTTCTCGCCGATCGTGACCCCCGGGCACACGGTCACGCCGCCGCCGAGCCACACGTTGTCACCGATCGTGATGGGCTGCGCGGCCTCCCACTTGTCGCGGCGCGGGCCGGGCTCGACGGGGTGCGTGGGGGTGAGGAGCTGGACGTTGGGGCCGATCAGCACGTCGTCGCCGATCGTGACGGGCGCGACGTCGAGGCACACGAGGTTGAAGTTGACGAACACGCGTGCGCCGATCGACGTCCGGTAGCCCAGGTCGCAGCGGAACGGGGGGCGGATGTCGCTGCCCTCGCCGAACGCGCCGAGCAGCTCGGTCAGCACCTCGCGACGGGCAGCGCCGTCGTTCGGGTCCAGGGTGTTCAGGCGGTGGCTGAGTGCCATGGCGCGCTCGGAGTCGGCGGCGATCTGCGGGTCGTCGGCGAGGTAGAGGTCGCCGGCGAGCATGCGCTCGCGCATGGGGCGCTGGTCGGTGGGGTCGGGAAAGGTCATGTGTACAAGCGTACACATGGGTGCGGGGGGCCTCGTCAGACGGAGGCCCGACGGCGGTGGGTCATCTCCTCGAGGACCGTGCGGAGCCGCACGGGGAAGTCCTCGGGCGTGTCGGGCGGGAGCCGGTCGACACGGAACCACGCGACGGCCTCGCTCTCGTCGCTGACCACGGGCAGGGCGTCGAGGTCCGCGAACGCGACGTACCCCACGTCCCAGTGGACCAGGCACGTACCAAAGCGCGAGGACAGCGCGTGGCGGTGGAGGTCCACGGGGGCACCGTCGGGCTGGAAGGGCTCGAGCGTCTCGATCCCGCTCTCCTCGCGGGCCTCACGGAACGCCCCCGCCGCGAGGCTCCGGTCGCCCGGCTCGACGTGCCCACCGACCTGGACCCAGAACTGGCCCTTGCGGTGGAAGCACAGCAGCACGTGCAGCAGGTCCGGGGTCAGCACGAAGCAGCTCCCCGTGAGGTGCTCCGGGCCGCCGCGGAAGATCACGTCGCCCCGGCCCTCCTCGACGAACGCCACGTACTCCTCGCGCAGCGCACCCTGCGCGGGGCTCAACGGTTCCCAGGACCGGATCGAGTCGAGGGCTGAGGCGGCGAGGTCTTCGGCGGAGGTCACCCGGGAAGCCTACGACCGCCGGCGCCGAGCAGGAGGTCGTGGCCGGTCGACCAGGGGTCGTGGTCCGTCCCGCCCCG